>JAIVHQ010000143.1 GCA_020200995.1 Flavobacteriales bacterium | reverse complement strand
GTCTTAAACCCGAGAGATCATTGAAAATTGAGGCCGTACTCTGTTCATTCTGCAACACGATTTCTCAACCACTCCGCCCCCATCAGTCCAATCCCAAAAAAAACAGGCCGCGCATCGCGCGACCCGTCTCCGTATCATCCATAAAACCCCGATCAGTTTCTGTTGCCCATCAGGCGGAGCAGAAAGAGGAAGAGGTTTACAAAATCGAGGTAGAGGTTCAGTGCGCCAAAGAGGGCGAGCTTGGTGCCTTCTTCGCTCTGGGCGTAGACGGTCATGCCGATGCGCTTGATCTTTTGCATGTCGTAAGCCGTGAGGCCGGTGAATATCAATACACCGATCATGCTGATCACGTAGTCCATGATGGCGCTCTGCATAAACCAGTTCACCACCATGGCCAGTATGATCCCGATCAGCGCCATGTAGAGGATGGAGCCCATCTTGGTGAGGTCGGTGCTCGTGGTGTATCCCAAAAATGCCATGGTTCCGAAAGTCCCCGCAGTAACCAGGAAGGTGCTAAAAATCGAGGCCTGGGTGTAGGCCAGAAATATAAAACTCAGGCTGATGCCCATCAGCAGGGAGTAGAGCATGAATACCGAGAGCATTACCGGACTCGACATCTTGTTCATTCCAAAACCCATCAGGAGTACCAGACCGAAGGGGGCCAGCATCACAATCCAGCCGATGGCGGTCATGCCGCCTTCTGCACCGAGGAGGTATTCCTGGGCCATGCCCGAGGTGCCAAACCACCAGGCCATGATGCCGGAGATGGCCAGGGCCGAAGCCATGTAGGTCATTACGTTGCTCACAAAGTTTTTCGCCACTGCGCCGGTCTGCGCCGAGGCATCGAGCGGGGCCGCATCGGCCGACCAAAGGTTTGTTTCGTTGTTCATGTCTCAGTGTAGTTTATGAGAAATCAAATTTATGAATTCCTGTCGTGTTTCTTCTTTCAAAAATTGCCCGTGAAATGCCGAGGTGGTGGTCACCGAGTTTTGCTTTTGCACACCGCGCATCTGCATGCACATGTGCTGGGCTTCAATTACCACGGCCACACCTTCGGGCCTCAGTGTTTCCTGCAGACAATCCTTGATTTGGTTTGTCAACCGCTCCTGCACCTGCAATCTTCGTGCAAAAGCATCCACAATGCGCGGAATCTTGCTCAATCCGACAATTCGTCCGCTCGGGATGTAGGCGATGTGTGCCTTTCCGAAAAAGGGGAGGAGGTGGTGCTCGCACAAGCTGTACAGCTCGATGTCTTTCACCAGCACCATTTGCGAGTAGTCCTCGTCAAAGAGGGCGTCGCGCAGGATCTGCAGCGGGTCTTCGGAGTAGCCTTTGGTGAGAAACTGCATGGCCTTGGCGGCGCGCATTGGCGTGTCCCGCAGCCCTTGTCGGTCGGGGTCTTCTTCAGTCAATCCGAGGATTTCGCGGTAGTGCCCGGCGATGCGCTCTGCATTTTTTGCCGAAAGGCCCTCCGTTCCGTTCAGTGCTTCTTCTCTTTTCATTCTCCAAAGTATTCGGCCGAGTTGTTCTCCGTTTCGTGGAGGCGCACACTGTGCAATATGCAGCCGTGCGATTCCACTTCTTCTTTCAACTCATGCCAGATGGCGACTGCCAAATTTTCAGTAGAGGCCATGACACCCTCCAAAAAAGGCACATCGAGGTTCAAATTTTTGTGGTCGAGGCGCTCCAGCACCCGTTCCTTGATGATGCTGCTGAGCAGTTTCAGGTCGATGATGCAGCCCGTATCGGGGTCGGGGGTGCCCTTTACCGTCACAAAGAGTTCGTAATTGTGCCCGTGCCAGTTCACATTGGCGCACTTGCCGAATATTTCAAAATTCTTCTCTTCGCTCCATTTCGGATTCCACAGCTTGTGCGCCGCGTTGAAGTGTTCTCGCCTTGTGATGTAAACCAGTGCCATTGACCTGTGAAAATTGGCTGCAAATATACGATTAATCACGCGTTCGGCCGCGTTTTGCCGCCCCTGCGAATTCGGTATATTTGTCGGCAAATTATCGCCAATGATTGTAGTAACGGGAGCCGCGGGCTTCATAGGCAGTTGCCTCGTAAGTGCGCTGAACGAGGCGGGGTACAAAGACCTCGTGCTTGTAGACGATTTTTCGAAAGAAGCCAAAGCCCCCAATACCGAGGGCAAGGCCTTTTCGGCAAAAGTGGACCGCGCGGAGTTTGCCCGATGGCTCGATGCCAACCACAAGATGGTGTACTTCGTCTTTCACATCGGTGCGCGGACGGATACCACAGAATTTGACCGCGAGATTTTTGACCGGCTCAACCTCAATTACACCAAGGAGGTGTGGAACCGCTGCGCCGAATTCGGCATTCCGCTGGTGTACGCCAGCTCGGGAGCCACTTACGGACTCGGTGAGCAGGGCTATTCCGACAGCCACGATACGGTGGAGCACCTCGTGCCGCTCAACCCCTACGGCGATTCCAAAAACGACTTTGACAAATGGGCCCTTGCTCAGGAGCGCGAGCCCTACTTCTGGGCGGGCTTAAAGTTCTTCAACGTCTACGGCCCCAACGAGTACCACAAGGGCCGCATGGCTTCAGTGATCTTTCACGCGTTCAACCAGATTCGCGACAAAGGCGAGGTCAAACTCTTCCGCTCACACAACCCCGACTACAAAGACGGGGAGCAGCTCCGTGACTTCATCTATGTAAAAGATGTGACAGCCGTATGCCTTTGGCTCATGGAAACCCGCAAAACTTCGGGCCTCTTCAACCTCGGCACAGGGCAGGCGCGCACTTTTCTCGATTTGGCCAAGGCCACCTTTAGCGCCCTCGGCAAGGAGCCCGACATCACCTTCGTCGACACCCCGATCGACATCCGCGACAAGTATCAGTACTACACACAGGCCG
>JAIVHQ010000355.1 GCA_020200995.1 Flavobacteriales bacterium | reverse complement strand
ATATATAAAGCGTTGTTTTGTTTAGAGCTTTCCAGAATCGAATCGCAGGGTCGCTGCGAAAGAACAGTAGCGTTTATTATAAAAAGTAAGGTTGTGAATGCTAAAATTTTCATGTCGATAACGAGATGTTTTGGTTTAATGGCATCCTACAAGGGTTAATTTTCAACGGGTAACTGCCATAAGCGCAAGCAGCAACTGAATTTTGCTCCGCGTTGCAATCCGGCTCCAACATCATCCCCACTCCGGCCAGGCGCCGGGATGAATTGAAATCTGAGTGCTTCACCGATTCTGGAAAGTTATGTGTAGAAATCACCTGTGTTTTAGGAAGGTTTATGCGAGAACTTTCGCGTAGGGCATATCTTAGAAGAGTAGATGACCTTAAGTGACCATGAAAGCTCGCGTGCCACAGCCCTGGGTGCCCTAGTTGTTTTTCGAACTTTCCCCCATGGGTTTTGTTGCCGGCTGAACTATTTCCAAGATGAGACGCCCGAGTTATGCAACTCATGCTTTCTACGTTTCCATCTGATTGATTAAATCTCTTCACGTTAGGATGGTTTTGACTGTACGCAAAGGTGGATTACACAATCCTATTACACGCTATACTTCAAACCGTTATCCTTACATCATTTTCCGAAAAAACTACCTTTAAAACAAAAATAAGGTGAAGTGATAGCATCACTGCATCGCCACTTTATTGCACAGGACTACTATTTAAGCTTCGCGGCTGCCCTTCTCCAGGCGGCTTCCTTTTGCTCTTTATTCCTGTGGTCGTAACGTATTTTGGACGCGTCGAAAAGCGAATTACCCTTTAGGGAAATCGTCTTTTTTTCATTTTCAGATTTGTGCTCTGATTTTTTGCTTTCACTCATGGTTAGGGGAGTTAGAGTCAGCAACGTTGCTGCCTTACAAAGGTGTAACACTCTGCAGGCTTTTGCTTTACACAATTCGAGAAAATGCATGGAACATTAGAGTGCCCATGGCGCTACAATAAAGGTTTTTAAAGGGTTGGGTATGCTGATGTTTTCTATGACACGTCTTCGTATCCGCTTTTGATCAGCGTCGAAATCATCTTAAACTTCTGGTTCGCATTAAAGCGGTGTAGGGTATGTGCCGGAATTACGATGCCCGACCCCAACTTGAGGTGGTGGGTTTTCTTCTCAATGGTAATATCGGCAGAGCCGTCAATGATTTGTATGTATGTGTCAAACGGAATGGTCTTTTCGCTCAGCTCTTCTCCCTCGCTGAACGACATCGCCGTCACATTGCCCGTAACCTTTTTGAGTATGATGCGGCTCATTACCGCATTGTCGATATACTCGACAATTTCGACAATGATGTGGTCTGCACCTTTAGGAAGTTCCTTAGAACTATTTTGGTTTTGGACTGAAGACTTAAGTTTTATTTTTTTCATTCTGAGTGTTTCACATGTAAAGGTGATTCATTTTTAGGGTTAACGCACTACATCAGTCGCTAAGTTCACTACATCATTCACAATTCTTCAAGCGCTTGTCGCTGCGTTCGCAATGTCTTGAAATACGTCGGGGTCAGTCCGGTAACTTTTTTGAATTGATTGCTGAGGTGGGCAGCGCTGCTGTAGTGCATTTTAAATGCAATTTCCGTAAGGCTGAGTTGATCGTAAATCAATAGTTCTTTCACTTTTTCAATTTTGTGCAAGATAATATAATGTTCGATGGTCATGCCTTTGGTTTGCGAAAACAAGGCGGAAAGCTTCTTGTAGTCTACTCCAACTTTTGTGCTGATGTATTCCGAAAAATTCACCTTGGGCAATTCCTCGGCGTAATGCACCATCTCGATGATCACATTTTTGATTTTTTCGAGAAGCTTGGTTTTCCCGTCGTCCATAAGCTCAAGCCCCGCGGCGTGCAGAACAGCCTTCAGCTTATTACTTTGCGCTGTAGTGAGGGGCTCTCTGATTTCCACCTCGCCGAGATCTATTGAGCCGAAGTCGATGCCCACCTTGTCAAGTTCATCCTTGACAAAAAGTTTACATCTCAAGCTCACCATATTTTGAATAAAAATTTTCATGCTGAAGAACTTGGTTTAGGTGAAATGGCCATTGGCCATTCTAGGTTGTTTTTAAAGATAGGTATAATTGTACTCTTCTCGCCGGATGTATGCAATGATTTCAAAGAGAAGCGGTTTTATGTAACTGTGATTCGAATTATGTAAGTCCACACACCTTGATGATGCTACAACTTCATGCAAATGACTTTCCCTGAATTATTTAGATCCAAATATTTTTGGAGAGATTCAATTTTTGTCTTGTTGCTTGCGCTCTTACTTTCCTGTGTAATTCTCGAAACTTTAAATTGAAGCACTTAGGAGAGCGAGATTTAAAACATCTCTTGGCATCACCTGCTGGGATAAGTAACTTCGCTTCACAAAGAAAAACGATGTCCTTTTCCATTTTCCGATATTCTAAGAATGTTTCTCTTTCAAAAGGTGAAGTGCGTGAAAGGTTAGAAAGTCTGATTAAAGACCACTCCGGCAAAAGATTTATTGAGCAGTATATTCGTTACCAATTCTTTGTTGACTATTCGGGAAAGGTGTACGAAGATAGATTCAGACTCACGCGTAATACATACACCGCCCCGAATTACCGCTTTTGGCTGCCCTTTTCCGGGCTGAGCATTATTGATGGGAAGTATGGTGAAGTGGGAGATCAGATTAAAGTAAGGTTTAAAGTTGTGGCAAATGATTTTTACACGAAACTTCTCAAAATTCTGGTGGGATTTGCCGTCGTGTTTACGGCATTGGCCTACTATCAGCAAATGGGTGATTTGGTTTTTAGCGGAATTTGGATAATTGCCTTTTTTGTATCCATCGCTTTCGCATATATGCTATTAACCTATCATATAACT
>JAIVHQ010000354.1 GCA_020200995.1 Flavobacteriales bacterium | reverse complement strand
CTTCATTATGTCGTGTTGTCACGGGAATTCCCAAAAGATGGGACTCGTGCTCGAAGTCGCGCATGAAAGCGTGAACGCGCTCAGGAATTGACCCGAAGTAGTGATCGTCGAGTTGTTGACCTTTGGAGGGGTTGTGACCGAAAAGCACCCGTCCGGTAAATTGGAGATCAGGGCGTGCATTGTAAAGGGCGGAGTCGACCAGAAAATACTCCTGCTCCCAACCGAGGGTCGAGTGCACTTTTTTTACATTCTTGTCAAAGTACTGACATACCCTTGTGGCAGCTTTGTCAACAGAATGCAGTGCTTTCAACAATGGCATTTTATTGTCGAGCGCCTCGCCTGTATAAGAAATAAAAATGGTTGGGATGCAAAGGGTCTTGCCGATGACAAATGCCGGGGAAGACGGATCCCAGGCTGTATAGCCGCGGGCTTCAAAGGTGTTTCGAAGACCGCCACTCGGAAACGAGGAGGCATCGGGTTCTTGCTGTACAAGGTTGGCTCCCTCAAAACGTTCAATTGACTGGCCCGGAGCGATGGGTGTAAAGAAGGAATCGTGTTTTTCGGCTGTGGAACCGGTCAGGGGCTGAAACCAGTGGGTGAAGTGGGTGGCCCCTTTTCGTGAAGCCCAATCTTTCATGGAAGATGCTACTTGATCGGCCACATTACGCGGAATGCGCGCGCCATTGGTCATTGAGTCTGCGACACATTTGCGAGCCTCATCTGAAAGGTATTCGCGCATCTTGCTCATATCGAAGGCATTTTCACAAAAATAGTCTGAAATGCGGTCTGAGGTGGGATCTAATTGTAGCGGTTGCCTGCCGAGCACTTCTTCAAGTGCCCTGAAACGAAAAGTTGCCATGAAATTTTTTTATTGGTTTGCCACAAAGGTAATTCGCATTGAAGGGTATCTGTGAAAAAAACACCAATATTTTTTTGAACATCATGTTAAAAACACCCCCTTCAGGTAAAATTGGTCATTATTGAGCGGTAGACCCCCTCAATAACAGCACCCCCTCCGAAAACAACGTAGATGTAAAGAGCATACGCTCCGAAAAGCAGTGCACCGCCCCTGCGCCCGATACGCATTCCTGTGATTCCGATAGGCAGTATGGCAAAAGATGTGGCCAGCAGCCACCAAATATCCACTGTCATAATTTGATCTGCAACGTCGATAGGCTTAATCAGAGAAGTAATTCCCAAGACGGCCAGAATATTAAACAAGTTGGAGCCTATAAGATTTCCCAGCGAGATATCTTTCTCGCCTCTAAATGCAGCGATCACTGAAGCAGCCAGCTCGGGAACACTCGTTCCGAATGCCACGAGGGTGATGGCAATTACGCGATCCGACACCCCGAAATTGCGCGCAATTACCTCAGCTCCTTCTACCAGCCAACCTGCCCCGAAAACAAGGGCTACGCTTCCGATGACCACAAAAACTGCGAGCAGAGACAGAGGTTTTTGCTTCACTGTGGGATCTAAATCCACCGATTCACTTTCAGGAGTGGCTAAACGGTACTCGCGCACATAGCTGAACACGATGTAAGTGATCAATAAAACGAGAAAAACCACTCCGTGAAATCGTGTAATGTGCCCTGTGAGACCTACAAAATAAAATAAAACGCTCGCTGCCATCATCACTGCAAAATCGAAACTGAGGGTCCTTTTGCGAAAGGCGATGGGAAAGATCATGGCAGTGATTCCCAAAATGAGTCCGATGTTGGCAATATTAGAGCCGACCACATTGCCCACGGCTATATCGGATTTGCCCTTGAGGGCAGCGCTCACACTCACGAGCAATTCCGGAGCCGAAGTACCAAGTGCCACTACGGTAATGCCAACGAGCATGGGCGACACATCAAATTTGAGGGCCAATCCCGAAGCGCCTTTCACCAAATAATCGCCGCCCAGAATCAATAGAACGAGACCGCCAATAAGATAAAGGAATTCCATTGCTTACTTGCCCTCGGAAGGTTTATCGGAATCCGAGCCTTTTTCTACTTCGCGCTTTACGTCATTCACTGAATTTTGAATATCGCGCTGAATTTCGCCGGTGGCATCTTTTACCTGCCTGATCGTTCGGCCCATGGTGCGGGCAAAGCCGGGAATTTTATCCGCACCAAAAAAGATCAATACGAAGAGAATCACTATAAAGATTTCTCCGCCGCTGATGCCAAATAAGAGGATTTTCAAGGTGCACTATTTTGTACAAAGTTAAAAAGCCTTTCCGAGTCGGAAAGGCTTTTTAAAATGAGGGCTCTTTTAAATCATGCTTTATTCATCCTCTGCTTCTTCGAGCGAAGTACCGGTGCGTGCTGTAAGATCAGACACAATGGGAGCGGCTATAAAGAGTGATGAATATGTACCGACAATCACACCGAGCATCAAGGCGAAGATAAATCCGCGGATGGATTCACCTCCGAAGACGAAAATAATCAACAACACCACGAAGGTGGTCATCGAAGTATTCAAGGTACGTGTAAGGGTGCTGTTCAAGGCTTTGTTGATCACACTTCCAATGGGTTCCTTTCTGTGATCGGCCACGTACTCGCGGATGCGGTCAAATACCACCACAGTATCGTTGATGGAGTAACCCACCACGGTCAGGATGGCCGCGATAAACGCCTGATCGATCTCGAGAGAGAACGGAAGGAATCCGTGAAGCAGCGCGTAAATACCGAGTACTACCACCACATCGTGAAACATAGCGGCAATGGCACCTACCCCGTATTGCCACTTCTTAAAGCGGAACACGATATAGGCAAAAATGATCAGCAGGGAAAAGATGACAGCTGACGTGGACGAAGTTTGAAAGTGGTCGGAAATAGAGGGATCCACTTTTCGGGATTCCACAATAACGTAAGGCTCGTTGAGTTGATCCAATCCAGAGG
>JAIVHQ010000353.1 GCA_020200995.1 Flavobacteriales bacterium | reverse complement strand
GGGCTTTGAACCATTCATTTCCGCTTTTAACTTTTAGCAGCTGTGCAGGTGGCGTTGTGCTGTGACAAGAGGCTAATTTAAAATTGTAAGGAGTGCGCTGTCAGAATAATGGTTGCTTCCCGGACAGATGACGAGCTGTGATTCAGTCGGCAAAAAATATCTACCTTGCGGTGATGAAACTCAAAAGTGTTTTCGGGGCCATACTCACTGTGCTCGGGGTGGCCGGCTTGATCTACGCAGCGGTACTCTACGTCAACGAAACTGATGGGATGCGCGCACTTGTGGTGTATGGCATTTTGGGCTTTATCTTTTTCTTTTCGGGAGTTGGAATGATCCGAAAGTTGTAGCCTGATTTTGGTTGGTCTTCAAGTCGTATGGAACAGCCTTTAAACGCGGGCGAAAACAGGCGGCGGGTTTATGTCGTGGTTCCCTTCGCGGAAAATGCGGTGACTGCCGCAATCAGCGCTACCGGTTCCTTTTTACCAATGATCCGGAGGCACCCTTGATCGAAGCCGTCCCGCAGGTGGTCTCTCTAATTATTGCTTCCGGCGTATTTCCACAACAGTGTGCATTTCACTTTCGTTAACTTTCCTAAATTCGTACCACTTCGCACCTTTTTAACACAAACTAAATTTCCATGAAGGCCCCTTTAGGCGACGTTCTGCAAGATGAGCATGACCTTTTAAAAAAAGCCATTGATTCCAGTATATGTGGCGTGACCATCGCCGATGCGAGGCTCCCGGACATGCCCCTGATTTTTATTAACGAGGCTTTCGAAACCCTCACCGGCTATAAGACGTCCGAGGTACTGGGGAGAAATTGTCGTTTTTTACAAGGAGACCTGAATGACCGCCCTGACCAGGTCTACGGAAGGGGAGTCGAGTTTTGGAGTAGGCCTTTCCGTTGTCAAAGAAATTGTGGAGCTGCACGTAGGCGAGATTTCCGTTGAAAGTGAATTGGGCGAAGGGGCTTGTTTTACCGTGATGCTTTGGTGAGTGGTTAAACAGCTTCTTGTTAGTTCGTCATACGGGCGGCAACCAGTCAACATTGATCTACGTGCTCATTTTGAATCTGCCCCCGGATATTCAACCGACTTCGAATTGTAAATTTTAGTGGCTTATGGCGCCATCGAGTTTAAGCTCAGGCCTGTTCAGATCGCTGAGATTGGCCTTCAGTTTCTTGCGATCTGAATGAGAAATGACAGTCGGAATAAGTTTTTCTAATTTGATACCGAGCAGTCTGTGAATGATAATCAAATCCCGCATCACGAAAGGACTGATCCCGTTCACCAATTCTGAGATGTAGGTTTTGCCATGGCCCAGGAGCGCTCCCAGGTCCTGCTGGGTGAGATCCATCTCCCTTAACTTATCCTTGATTGCTTTTTTTCTGTTTTCAATAAAAACCCGTTCATGCTCGGCGATTTGCTCGGCTTCATCGCTTTCTTTGATCAGAGATTTCGGGATATCGGCATCTTTCGACCAATTCAACTTCTCATAGTCCGCGATAATACTTCGCAATTCTTTGCGCGACTCAGCCAGCTCCGGGTGGTCCTTGATCATTAAGCGCAGTTTTCTTTCGAGAATGATGGCCCTTTCGAGTTCCAATTCACTGCTGAGCTTTCCACTTTTTAAAATTGCCCGAATATCTGCTTGCTCTCTCATTTCTAACTTCTCAATTAATGAAACCCTGATTTCTCAGCCACTTTTTGATTGTGTTCTTGTTGTTTCTAAATGTTTGTTCATATTCATCATGACTCCCGCACCATGCAACGGTCACTTCACCGTTGTCTTCAAATTCAAGTAGAATCATCGTGCGGTGAATGTGAATATTGAAAATGTAGAACCCGTCGCTGTGCACAAGATCTGCATCGGGTCTGATTTTTTTAAGCATTTCATTGTCTGTGATAGCATTCTGCTTAAGATCCACGATTAACTTGTCTATGGCCTTGCCGAGCAATTTATTACCCCGATTTTTTCTTTTTAATTTTTCGAGTTTGCTACGTCCTGTGATTGCCATATACGCATCAAATATAGACAAAGTTCGGAAATAATCCGAACATTATGGGTGGCGATTTTAGCAGCACTGAGTCAAATAGCTACGACTTCAACACAACACGATTAGGGTGACAACAATTGATCGAGGATCTTTGGTTCTTCCATTCAATTCAAAATGAGTATGCTGAGGCGTTTACTCGTCTAAATAGTCGGCATTCATGCAACCATTCAGCCTGAATCTGCATCTTTACCTCAAGGATCATCAAATACCTTAAGGCGATTGGGGAAAAATGGATGAAATAGCGCTGGCTGAAGCGTGCGCCAACGGCGATTACCGCGCTCAAAAGAGACTGTATCAACTGTACGCACCACAGATGATGGGGATCTGCATGCGCTATAGTTCGGGTGTTCCCGATGCGGAAGATGTTCTTCAGGAGGGATTTATAAGGGTTTTTGGCCGCATTGATACCTTTTCCGGAAAGGGGGCGCTGGGCGGATGGATGCGGCGGATCATGATCAACACGGCATTGCAGCGCTACCGCGAATCGAAAAAAATGCACCTGGTGCGGCTGGACGATAGCGAGGTTCGGATGCAGGAGGTGAGCGATGACGTGCTCAGCAGCATGGAGGCCGATGAATTGCTGCGCAAAATTCAGCGCCTGCCCGTCGGATTTAGAACGGTATTTAACCTCTACGCCATCGAGGGATACAAGCACCACGAAATTGCCGAACTACTGAATATCAGCGAAGGAACAAGCAAATCGCAATACAGCCGCAGCCGCGCCTTGCTGAGAGAAATGATTGAAAACGACAATAAAGTCAGTGAACGAGCCATCTGAAAATAAAAACCTGAAAAGGAAGTTTGAGAATTTCACTCATCCTGTGGAGGATGCC
>JAIVHQ010000352.1 GCA_020200995.1 Flavobacteriales bacterium | reverse complement strand
ACTTTCGAGGTCCATCTTATTGAGGATGGGAATAATTTCGAGGTTGTGCTCAAGGGCGAGGTAGAGGTTGGATATGGTTTGTGCCTGGATTCCTTGGGTGGCATCCACGATGAGGAGCGCGCCTTCGCAGGCGGCAATGGAACGCGATACTTCGTAAGAAAAGTCTACGTGGCCGGGGGTATCGATAAGGTTGAACACGTATTTTTCGTCGCCTCGCTCATACTCCATTTGGATGGCGTGGCTCTTAATGGTGATTCCGCGCTCACGCTCGAGGTCCATATCGTCGAGGGTTTGCTCCTGCAACTCGCGGTCAGTGACGGTACCTGTAAAGTGCAACAGCCTGTCGGCCAATGTACTTTTACCGTGATCAATGTGGGCGATGATGCAGAAGTTACGGATGTTTTTCATGATGCAAAAGTACGGGAAATAAGCATTTGGCGCATTGATTCGGTCAAATATTCCCACCTGTTACCCCCCTGCCAAGTAATCATCAATAAGTCCCTTTCGGTAAAATTCAAAGAATGGTGGGTTTTTCGTACATCCGAAAAGCACAGAAGGCGTCAATCATAGCATTGCATCGCCACTTATCTTATTATATTTGCCTTCTCGGCAAAAAGTGAAGTTTTGCAAAAACTGCAGTTGTCCGCTTTTAACCAAACAGATATGAAAAACCTGCTCACCCTGATTTTTGTGGCCACAGTCGCCTTCGCATACGGGCAAACCGATTATGACAATCGCTTATTGGCCAAGTTTAGTGAAGAACGCATCAAAGAGCTACAACAGACCCAACCCCAAATTATCGAATATTGGACTTACTACCTCGACGAAAGCTATCAAATCGTAGGGACGGCTGATGGTAAAACTTTGCCTTCTGAAAAAACCATTAAAATAAAGGATTTCAATAATTTGAACATTCTCGAATTGGATGTCCAAATGGACCGTTCGATGAGTAAATCGTACAAAATTAAGTCGACGGGTGAGTATCTCGTCTTGTTGTCAAACGAGGCCTTCTCGGCAAAATTTAATCGTTCACGCGGCTTGAAAAGCAATGCGAAGCGCTAATTCATTTTACATGAAATTGAAAATGCATAAATATATCATGGCCTTACTGGCAGTATCTGCTATCGGCACAGCACAGGCCCAGGAGTTTGCCATTTCTGATGGTGGCACCCAAATCAGCGATAATTGTCAAAATACCCTTGTTCTTACAGACAGCAATGCAGATAACGGGAATTACCTGCCTGGTGAGAATTACGAGATTACGATGTGCATCAACACCATTGCGGGGACCCCTGTACAATTCGCCATATTGCCGAATAGTGGCGATGGCACAGGCGTGTGGGATGTTGACGGCGATAGCGAACTTTTTATTTACGAAGGCGACAACACGGGCGCTCCGACCATCGGTGTTTTCAACACAGAGACTGACCCCAACGGGGTATTCTTCACCACCACGAGCACATGTCTCACTTTCGTGTTCACATCCGGGGCATCAAGCTCGGGAGCGGGTTTCGTTGCAAATATTAATTGCATACAGGAGCTGCAGCCATTTAATGCAATCGTGAACGTTCAAGACCCGCACAGTTTATTAGAAGACACCATTGAAGGACTGGAGGGTAAAAACGTCATTACCTTTTGCTTTAATGATACCTTATCGTTTATCGCCGCCCCTACATTTCCGCTTTCTGACGCCACAGGCAACGGATACGAGCAGCTCACAGAAGAGTGCACCTTCATCTGGGACATGGGAGATGGAACCGTGGTCGAAGGACTGGGCCTCACAGAGTTCGAACATGTGTACACCGAGCCGGGGGGATATTTTGCCCGCCTGAGAATCATAGACGTCAACGGGCGTATGGAGCGTTTTGAGGTCTATTTGCTTATGGCACCAAGGGTACTTTTTTCGAATAACGTCTTTGAAGACACCCTCTGCATTGGTGATACCACCCAAATTACAGGAGGAATACTCGGCCCGGATACTGTGGGCGTCGGGCCCAATACAAGCACGGTCAACCTCAATTTAAATTTCACTGACAGTATTGCCATTCCCGATGGCTCCGGTGTTGACTATTTCACCGAAATAGACATCTTCGGCTACAGCGGCGACCCGGTGATCAACGATCCTGAAGATTTCATTGAGGTTTGCATGAACATTGAACATTCATACCTCGGCGACCTACAAGCCTGGCTGATATGTCCGGACAACACGGAAGTATTGCTTTTCGATGGTTTTTTAGGTCCTGCAGCCAATCAATTTCTGGGTGACGCAGTTGACAACTCTCTGGGAATTCCCGGGGTGGGTTTTGATTACTGCTTTAACGACGATGCTGTCTGGGGCACCTTAATGGAAGAACTTGTGGGAGGCAACCTCGTCCCCGTAACCATGGGAAATGCCATGGATGCCGGTACCTACCAGCCCGAAGAAGACTTTTCAGGGCTGGTGGGCTGCCCTGTGAATGGCTTGTGGAGAATGAGAATCAGGGACAACCTGGCTATTGATGACGGATTTATATTTTCATGGGGACTGGAATTCAACCCGGAATTTACCGTCGACACCATTCGGTACAGCCCCGATGTGGTAGACGCATACTGGTTAGACAACCCCGACATTGTAGTCAATAACGATACGATCATCACCGTGGTGCCTTCTTCCGAAGGCGGAAACGCATTCACTTTTGTCGCTGAAGACAGTTTTGGATGCCTCCACGACACTACCTATATCGTTTACGTAAGGCCTGACGTCATTACGACCGACGATATCGCATGCGACCTCACTCCGAAAACAGCACGGTGGAGTTCGACGACCAGGAATTCGGGTTTTCCGAAATTGCAGTCAATGAATACGGCATATACGAGTTTCTGATTACCGAATTCAATTGTAACTATCAGGATACTGCCGTCATTGATTTCAGGCCCGACCCCCGGGTACAGCCATTCATTCCCGATACGATATTGTGCAACAATGCTTCGATCGTTTTTGATGCGGGGCCCCAAGAAGACAACTCAGGCAATTTCAACATTAACTGGACCCTTGACGGCGGAACTTTCAACACCTCCGATCTATCCGTAGATGTGGACCAAACCGGACAGTACATACTGGTGCTGTCAGGCGTGTGCGGTACAGCCTCCGATACTTCAGACGTCGTGGCCATAGAGCTGGAATTCAGAGGCGACACCCTTTGCGGACTCGAAGTGCCCGGGGTGCAGGTAAGCCAACAGCCCGAGGGATCCGGAACCTGGAGTTCTCCGGCCGAAAATATTTCATTTGGCAATCCAAGCGGACTTGCCACTACGATTAGTTCTACGCAATACGGACTGTTTGAAGTAATATTCACCGATACCCGCTGTCCTGACGACGGGGAGTCCCATGTCTTCAGGTTTGTAGAGCAGCCCGTGGTGAGCATTCTACCCGAAGAACCCGACTTCTGTGTAGACCTTGACAGCCTCCACCTCGAAACGCTGCTGGCGGGCAATTCCACAGGCAATTTCACATGGACCATCAATGGATCTCCATCCAACATTAGCGAAGGACAGATTTCTTTCGGCCCCGAAGAGTTTGACCCGCTCGAAACACATGTGATCGAAGTGCGGACAACCGACAATTTCGGCGTGTGTCCTGTCGCAGCGGGCAGCATTTCCTTTTTCGGTCAATGGTGTGCTTACACCATTCCCAATGTGGTAACACCCAACGGAGATGGTCGAAATGATACCTGGGACATTGAGTTTATAGAGTTCTTTCCCGGCACCCGGGTGCGCGTGTTCAACAGGTGGGGTCAAAACGTTTTTGAGAACGACAATTACGACCAATTCCAAACCTCCCGCAACGGACGCGGTTGGGATCCTGAAGACTTGAAAGAGGGAGTGTACTTTTATGAAATTCTAATCCCCGCAGTGAACAAGGTAGAGTCGGGCAACCTCACTATTTTAAGGGACGCCAGGCCTAACCGTCGCTAAAAGCACGCATTTGAAAGGCATGAACAATTGCGGCGTCAGCGCTGTTCGCTTCATTGCGACAGTCTGCCCTACATCAAAATCTCAAAAGTGAAAGTTACCGAGCATCTCAAAAAGAGTAAAAAAACGCTGTTTTCATTCGAAATTCTCCCCCCTCTCAAAGGAAAAGGTATTGAGGCCATCTTTGCCGGAATAGATCCTTTGATGGAATTTGACCCCCCTTTCATCAACGTGACTTACCACCGCGAGGAATACGTCTACAAGAAGCATCCGAACGACCTTCTCAAGAAAGTTTCGATCCGAAAAAGGCCGGGTACCGTGGGTATTTGCGCTGCTATCATAAACAAGTACGGCATCGACGCGGTGCCCCACCTCATCTGTGGTGGATTTAGCGTCGAGGAAACAGAGAATGCCCTGATCGACCTTCACTTTCTCGGTATAAATAATGTACTGGCCCTCCGCGGAGACCCCATCAAGTCCGAAAGTTCCTTCGTACCCGAAGAAAGCGGTCACAAATATGCGGATCAATTGATTCGGCAAATCGTAGGAATCAACAAAGGAAAATACCTTCACGAGGAAAGTCAAAACCAACAGTGCACTGACTTCTGTATCGGAGCGGCGGGATACCCCGAAAAACACTACGAGTCGATGAACATGAAAACCGACCTGGCTTATCTCAAACAAAAAATTGATGCCGGGGCCGAGTACATCACCACGCAGATGTTTTACGACAACGCAACGAAAAGTTTTTTGCCTTTTGCGAAAAGTGCAAAGAGATGGGAATAGACGTGCCAATCATCCCGGGCTTAAAGCCCATCACCTCACTGAAGCACATCGCATTTCTCCCGAAAACTTTTCACATCGACCTGCCCGACGATCTCTCTGATGCCCTGATGAAGTGCAAAACCGATGACGAAGTGAAAGCCGTTGGTGTCGAGTGGTGCATCGAGCAGAGCAAGGCGTTGGTAAAAGCCGGGGTTCCTTGTCTTCACTACTACACCATGGGTAGGTCCACTTCCGTTCGGGAAGTGGCCCAGGCGGTGTTTTAGTCTCCCTTCCGGAAAAGTATTTTCGCCGAAAGGCCCAGAAACACTAGGATTGGCTGCGTTTCAGCCATTCCGCTACATACTTGCCTACGATGTCGAACTCAAGGTTAACCTCTGTACCTTCCTCAAAGGTGTGAAAATTCGTGTGCTCGTAAGTGTAAGGAATGACAGCAACGGAAAAACCCTCCGGAGCGCTGTCGACCACCGTAAGGCTTACACCGTTTACAGTAATGGAGCCCTTTGCCACCGTCATAAAATCAGGCGACACGGGGTGGCTGAAAAAATAGCGCCAGCTGCCATCCTCTTCTTTTACGGAAGTGCAAATACCAGTGGTGTCGACATGCCCCTGAACGATGTGTCCGTCCAGCCGGCCACCGCTTTTTACGCAGCGCTCTACATTCACGCGGTCACCCACATTCAGCTTTCCGATGTTGGATTTTTGCAGGGTTTCTTCGATGGCCGTTACCGTGTGCACATCGCCGTCTACGGCGGTCACAGTAAGACACACCCCGTTGTGCGACACGCTTTGATCCACTTTCAGCTCTCCGCTGATATCCGATTTGATTTGAATGTCGACGTTCGATCTATCTTTGGTGACAGAAACGACCTCGCCGAGGGTTTCGATAATTCCGGTAAACATATCAGTCTGTTCTTCTCACATTTTCAGAAAATACCGTCACATTGCCCGCAAGGTCGAGCGTTACAATACCGCCGAGGCGTATTGTAAACACCCGGCAGGTGTAAAAGTATGTTGAAGCTGAAACCAGTTCGCCCGAGTCTTTGTTCGTCCCGTCCCAGAGAATATCGGGGTCGGTGGTTTCAAAAACAATGCTCCCCCATCGGTTGAAGATCGTCAGCTCGATGGACTCCACCGAGCGGTAGGGGAAGGGTATGAACAGGTCGTTCCGTCCGTCACCGTTGGGGGTAAAGACATTGGGCAGGGTGTACTCCGGGCAGTTGTCGATGCACATGATGTTGCTGAACTCACTTTCATTTCGGTTCAGGCTGCCGTCGGGCCAGGGTGCCAGGGAGTCGAGTGCCGTTACAGCGTAGCAACCGGCGATGGAAAGGGTGTCTGAAAAACTGAAATCGAGCGAAGTGGCGCCTTCAAACTCGGCGATCAGCTCAAAAGGCTCGTCTTCTCCTTCCGCGAAGTAAAGCCTGTACAGCATGGTATCGTCCGTCTCTTCACATTCCACGTTGGGATTGGTCCAGGAGAGGTCAAGGGTCAAGGCCTCGCAGTCGTCTACAGCACTGAGCTCGGGAGGGCAGGGCGGGGTGCGGTCGTAAGGCATCCCGCAGCGCTCCTGAGAGTAGTTCACAAGGGTATCAGAGGCGCCTACGGCAAAATACGATCCGCGCGACACGATGTAATAGCAATACTCCCGATTGTTTACCAGCGGCGCATCGGTGTAGCCCAAAGTGTCAATGGTGGCGATCAGTGCAAACTCCTCTTCTCCCGGCCCTTTTCGGTAAATGTCGTATTCGAAGTTGATCCAGGGGGTTTCCTCGCGCCAGGTCACTTCCAGCTCGTTATCATTGGGGATGAGTTCTATAAACAGAGACGAAGCGAGGTTGGCCCTTCCGGCAAAATCGTCGCCGCTGTAGAGTTCCACCCGGTAACTGTGGGCGGAATCGACTGTATTCAATGCAGAGGCACCCTGAGATATGAACTCGGTAGGCAGGGCCTCGAGGTCATCGTCGAATGCCGTTTCAAAGACCACCTGGTCGGCCTCACCGTAGCCTTCACCGCGCAGAAGGATGTATTTGTACGGCCCGGGAAATACTTCCAAATCGAGCTCCACGGGGCTTCTCCACGCCACGGTGTCAATGCCCGTGGCATCGGTCAGGCCGATGCTGTTCTTTTTCATGATGGGAATTTCGAAGCGAATTTCCGCACAGGCTTCGTTGCTCGCGTAACTTTCGGCCCCGTCGGAAAAGCAGGCCACGACCATGTAGCACATCTCACGACCGAAAATCACTTCATCCAAATCGATGTAGTCGGTGTTGTCGAGGCCCTCTATGGAGGCTATTTCCACATAGCCCGTGTATTCCGGGACGCCCGTCTCGCAAGGCCCCGGCTCGCGGTGGTGGGCTGAGAGAGGGTCGCAGGCGACTCTTCGACTTGGAAAGGAAGTCCGAAACCCGATATGGCCACGTTGTCGCCGTCGGGATCGGTGGCCGTGATGTTAAAAGCGATGGAAGTGCCGGCTTCCACACAGGTGTCGGGTACGGCGCCGAGTTCGGGCGACTGATTATCGCAGGTGAGCACGGTGATTTGCATATCGCGAAGCACCGAGCCCATGAAGACCCCGTTGCGAAATTCGTCGACCCGAAAAGCGATATTGTACTCCCCTTGTCGCTGGGGAGAATCCCAGGTGATGGTTCCGGTTTCGGGATCGATGGAAATCTGGTTGGCTGGATTGGGAAAAGGGGAGCCTGGCTGATTAATTTCGTCGGGAAATCGGTACACTCCTTCCTCGAAGGGCGCGCAGTCTGCTCCTTCCGACTCGACCAGTGTGAAGACAAGGTTGTCATTGGGGTCGGTATCCACCGCCCCGGGGTTAAATACCCAAGGCTCATTCAGACAAGCATCCTGTAGCGGGCGGTTGGTGAAAAACACTGAATTATTGGGGGCCTGAACGCCTGAAATCCGCAAAACAGTATTGATGGAAAAGAGTTGCAATACCGAGTTGCTGATATTGAGCACATTTTCGTTTCGGTTGGGGTCTACCACACAGAGTTTGTACTCGCCAGGCCCCGGATAGGTGTGCTGCTTTATGTAAATGTTTTCTTTGGCGTCGTTGGGCAAAATGGTTTCTACGGCACGCTGAATGCTGTCTTGAGGAGTACCATCACCCCAAAATATGGGCAGCCAGGGGCGATCAGCAGGGGCGCTGTCTTTGGTGTACGTCTTGATGGTGATCTCGTAAGTGAGCCCCCCAACGTGTCTGTAAGTGATTTCACCCGCGCGGTTGTGGGTGGCTTGTGCCGACACAATCGCTGTAAAGAAAAAGAGGGCCGCGAGTAACTGTTTCACCTAATAAACTTAGTACTTGTAAAAGTAATCAATCCCGTGGAGTTTAACGCTGCTGAGCATCGGTAAATTGCCGACATTGCGGGCGCGCTTTGCGGATCGGGGTCGTTGGATTGCAACATTAACGTAAATTTGTGCATCAGTAAAAAGATTAATGCCTTTGACCAAAGATTTGTTTAACCCCCGTTCACACTTATGGCAACCACGGTCGGCAGTGGAAACCTCGCCACTTTTGCATGCAGAGCTGAAGACCACAGGACGGGTATTCGGATCAAAAATACGGACTCCCTTCCCCGGTTTTCCGGTAAACTGCGGCCGATCGAATCAACAAACCCGTCTTGTCATTCCAAGAACGGAAAAACTTCCGCGCATCTCTGAGAAGATCATGAGAGTGGCGGACATAAAAAAGCTTTAGCATGAAAAACGAAAAAATAAAAGTCGGCATCACCATCGGAGATTACAACGGCATCGGGCCCGAGATCATCCTCAAAACCTTTTCCGACAACCGGCTGATGCAATCTTTCACCCCTATTCTCTACGGATCTTCGCGGGTGTTGAATTTTTACAAAAAACTCCTCGACCTCGACGATGTGAGCTTCCAAGGCATT
>JAIVHQ010000142.1:2996-5055 GCA_020200995.1 Flavobacteriales bacterium | reverse complement strand
ATCAACGGCATCAAGTTCCGAAGTTTTACAAGCGCTACCACAGCAATTCGCGCTGAAGTATTTTTGGGTTTCGGAAGCTCAAGTGATGTAATAGGTGCATTGGAAAACGGCGATGAAGTTACTTCAAGCTCAAGCTCGTTTGACATTGAGATCAATCCCGGTATTGAATTCCACCTTCCCGGTACAGATCGATTGTCTCCGTATTACGGTGGTTTTGTACAAATCGGATTCAACCGCACAGGAAGCACAACTGAGATTCCAAACGGTGATAACACAAGCATCGCAGGTGAAAGCACCACGACCGACGGTGCATTGCGACTCGGAGCATTTGGTGTAGGTGGATTTGACTATTACTTCGCACACAACATCTACCTGGGTGCTGAAATTGGATTCGGTCTCGGATTTGTTACAAACTTCGACACCGTAACGGAGAACAATGCCGGAAATGAAACCGTGACAACGGAAATCCCCAACGGTTCCTCATTCGACCTCGGCCCGACAGCAGTTGGCCGTCTTCGCCTTGGTATCTTGTTTTAATCGTATTACCTTTGGGTAAATCATTAACAAGACCTGATATGAAACGCAGTTTTTCAAAAATAAAAGCCGGTGCCGCGATTTTCGCGGCTTCGGTCTTATTAATAGGTACATCGTGTACCAAAGACGACAACCTCGGTTCTGACCCTTCATCAAACATGCAGGACGGCCCCAAGGTCATCACCGATAAGCGCATTCAAGACCGCATCCTGGAATTGAAAGGCATGCTACCCACGGTGGTGGTGTACAATGAAAGTGCAAACAAGTACATTTCACTCGACCTGAACAACCCGAAAAGCTTCAGCTTTACCTCTCCAAGTGGCGGGGCCAGCTTTAGTGCTCCGGGCGGAAGCGTACAGTTTGTGCCCGCGGGAGGTGGTTCTTACACCATCATCACCACACCTTCTTCACAAGGCGGTGGCGGAGGCGGTGGTATCGTTTCTGCAGGCAATATTTCGCTTGACGTGAGCTACGTGTTGTGTTTCAACTCGGGAAGTGCAGAAGAAGGTATTGAATTTTTCGACCTCGGTCCTTCAGGTTCCGGTTTCGGAGGTGCCATAGGCATCGGAGGTAACTTCGAAGACCTTGCCACCATGGAAATCGATGACGAAGATGAACTGGACGTCGATGACTTCTTCACAGGTGTGGTAGCCTACTACGCCTTTGCGGGTCAGCCAAACGGATCTTACCCCGTGGTAAACTTTTTCGATGCTGAAGAGGATGATTTCGATGAGCAAAGCCTAAATAACAGAGGTCTCGCATATTTCCTTTCTTTTCAGCAGGGAAATTCAGGCATCTTCTTTTCCAAGGACGGTAACGTGACTTTCAGCGGTGGTTCAGTAGAATTTTCAGGTACCTACCGCGGGGTTACCCAGTTTTCATTCTTTGATTTTGACGACAGCGATGAGGAACCTCAATATGTAGATGTAAGCGGGCAGGGCCTGTTGACATGCGGTAACTGATATCTGTTTTTTTAAAAATACAACTCAAGAGGGGTGCGAAAGCGCCCCTCTTTTTTATTTATTGCGGTCCTTAAACAACTCCTACAATGCGCGCGTCATTTGCCATTTACACCCTTGTATCCCTCACTCTGCTCACCGCGCTTTTTTCGCATGAAGCACAGGCCCAAATCCTCAACATCGAGCGCCACAGGCTCGTATCCGATACCACCAACAAGTTTCTGATGAACGGAAAGTTCAGCATGGCGATCAACAACCGCAGTGCTGCTAAGAGCGATCCCGTCAACCTGTTCGGCATCAACACGGCCCTGAATGCCATTTACCGCACCGAAAAGCACGGCTATATATTCATCGGACAAACCGACTACCTTTCCATCAACGAAAATGACTTTCTCAACTTCGGCTTTGCCCATTTCAGGGTCAACTTTTTTCGCGACCGCAAGCTAAACTACGAGGCATTTACCCAGGCTTCGTACGACAACTTCAGGGGTCTGGATCCGCGCCTTGTAGTGGGGGGATCGGTGCGCCTGCGCCTTTTGAAAACTGATAAAGCCGGCCTCACTGCC
>JAIVHQ010000142.1:0-2917 GCA_020200995.1 Flavobacteriales bacterium | reverse complement strand
CAACAATTCGTTTGAAATGAGCTATGAAGACAAGCCGATCGTTCCGATTACCAAGTTTATTTATGCGCTGCGCACCGGCTTGCTGATATCCCTTTAATCAGCCTTACAAACCTCCTGTCACCGGCCTTCGTTCATTCGAAATGTACAGAGCAGCCATTTTTCAAGGGTATCACTTATCTTTACACAAAGTAAGCGGATATTCATGCCCTTAAGGTTTCTCATATTTTTGTCTACCCTCATCGCGACACCTCTTTGGAGTCAGACTTTGGTCATCAATGAGATTGTGGCTTCAAATTCGAACGGGATTGAGGATGAGGACGGCGACCGAGAAGATTGGATCGAGCTCTACAATTTTGGATCCGACACCGTCAATCCGGGCGGGCTGTATCTCTCGGACGACTACAGCGAGACGTTAATGTGGGAGATTCCCGACACCCCCCTTGCTCCCGGGCAATTCATGCTCATTTTTGCTTCGGGCAAAGACCGCATATCAGCACCAAATCTTCACACAAATTTTAAGATCAGCAAGAATGGTGAACCTATTTTACTGAGTGCAGCAGACGGCACGGTTATAGATGTTTATCATCCCGTTGTACTTCTTACCGATCAGGGTTACGGGCGGCTCACCGACGGCGGTGAGGCATTGGTGTACTTCAGCACTCCCACCCCAGGATCTACCAATCAAGGCGCCACCCTCGCGGGACCGCCAAATGAATTTGTCGGGTACTCCCACGCCACAGGATTTTACGCCGACACTGTGATGCTGGAGCTTATTGCCACTTCGCCCGAATCACAAATTTACTACACCCTCGACGGTACATTGCCCACTGACACGGCAATGCTGTACGAAGGGCCTTTTCCCATTTACGACCGCACCGACGAAGACAACGGGATTGCCATGATTCCTACCAACCCCACCAATGCACCGACTGAGTACAGGTGGAAGGCCCCCGACGGGCAGGTCTTCAAAGGCACGGTGGTACGCGCTGCGGCTTACTCAAACGGAATCCCGCAGACGGCGGTAACCACCAAGACATATTTCATTGACCCGGCTGGCCGAAAACGATTTACCCTCCCGGTGATCGCCCTCAACACAGCGCCCGACCACCTCTATGATTACGAAACGGGAATCTATGTGCCCGGTCTCTTTCACGATCAGCATCCGACCACTTGGTACTGGGGCAGCGGCAACTACCACCAGCGGGGACGCGACTGGGAGCGGCCCGTGCATTTTGCTCTTATCGATACCTTCAATGTACCCCACCTCGAAATGGACGGGGGGCTGAGAATGCACGGAGGAGGAAGTCGAGCGCTTCCGCAAAAGACCCATCGAATATATGCGCGGAGCGACTACGGAAAGGAAGCTTTGGAATACCCCTTCTTCAATACAATGACCGATGCATCCTTCTCGCGCATCATTCTTCGCAACTCAGGGCAGGACTTCAATGCAACCATGTTCAAAGATGCCTTGGCCGTGAGCTTGGTCAGTCACCTCGATTTGGAAATTCAACATTCGGAGCCTGCAGCCGTATTCGTAAACGGTGTTTACTGGGGCATACAGAACATCCGTGAGCGCATCGACAAGCACTACATCGCACGGCGAACGGGAGCCAATCCCGACAACCTTGACATCATGAACCTCCGCTCAATCGTGGAAGTGACCGAGGGCAGCTATGATCATTTTGAAAATTTCCTCTCGGCGCTTGAAACTGCCAACATGAACAGCGATGCGGCAAGGGCCCTGGTGGAACACACCATTGTAGTTGAAAATTACTTTGACCATGTGATCTCCAAGGTGTACTTCAGCGCATACGACTGGCCCGGCAACAACGTGCGATTTTGGCGCGAGCGCGAACCCGGTTCAAAGTACAGGTATGTACTTTTCGACAACGACGATGCGTTTCGCGATGTAAATCACAACACCTTGGAGCACGGCACCGCCACCGATGGCGACCACTGGCCCAATCCGCCGTGGTCGACATTTCTGCTGAGGAAGGTCCTGGAGAACGACAGCTTGCGAAGCCGGTTTATCCATCGGGCGCACTACCACCTGAGCGAGACATTTGCACCGGAGCGTGTGATTGCGGCGGTTGATTCATTCGAAGTACTGTATGACCCGCATATCGAAGAGCACATCAAACGCTGGGGCTATCCGGAAAGCAAAAATGTCTGGAGCGGGAAAATTGAGGAATTCAGGCAATTTGCCCAGTACAGGCCTTGTATGGTCAGTGTTCATTTCACAGAAAAGTTCGGCCCGGCCGAATCGATAATTTTCAATGATTTGTGCGGTACAGTCACGACAACCGATCCCGTTTCTGACTTGGAAATAACCGGCCTGTACCCCAATCCCAATAACGGCAGCTTTCGGGTTGAATTTTTCACCAAAATCAATTCCGTGCAGCCCGTGACCATCTCTATCACCGATCTTACGGGAAAATCGGTTTTTTCGGAAAGATTCAATGCAAGGCCGAAAAATAACAACCGCGATATTTCGACCAACCTCAGGCCGGGTTTTTACCTTATTCATTTGAAGGGCCGGGAAGGGCAGACTGCGCGAAAATTTGCAGTGTATTGATGTGCGGAACAGGAATGGCTCCTCATTAAACCGCAGGAAACCTATGACCGCCGCCTCCCCCTTCGATGCCGCTGCCCGTATGCCAAAACTGACAAGACAATCAAAATTGCAAGCCCAATCCAATACCACAATGAAATTTGCCCCGTTGCGGAAACAGGAGCACCATCGCCGATCAGCACCATGCCCGACCAGTAAAACGGCGCAGACAATTCGCCCGGATGCGCTGCCATAAAGTCGAGCTTAGCCCGTCGCAAAGCTGTATTCTTTGGCATTCCATCGGCGATATATCCGTAGAAATTTTCAATGACTTCCGCACTCGTCTTCTCATCCACTTGCCACAGC
>JAIVHQ010000141.1 GCA_020200995.1 Flavobacteriales bacterium | reverse complement strand
CTGAAGTGTACTACCCCGTCACCCCGCGGTCCACAGTGCAATAATAGGTTGCAGGACATTCGACGAGAATGCTCCAACCACCACGCGCCATGAAGTGTGGCACGGTTGCCACAGGTTCGAAGCAGATTTCCACAATGGGCTACCTGCACAAGGATTACAATATTGAGAAAGTAGCTAATTTACAGTTGAGTATTTCCATTTCGTAGAAATGCAATCCGCTGCAACCCACTTGGCACAATTTTCAAAATACAAATGCTATTATTTCAGAGAATTGCTGCCGAAATCAAAATATTTAATAAAACATCGGCGATAGATCGCATAATCTTGTAGGATCCAAAGAGAATGCTTATATTCCAATTATCATGAAACGTCTTTAATTCTGCAGGCGCTATTGTTAACCAAGCAGAAATATTTATTAACCCTTTTAAAAATAAAATACCGACCATGGGAAAGTCAAACAGTAAAGTAGGAGCAGTATTTACAGCATTAGTAGCAGGTGCGCTGGCAGGCGCCGCCGCAGGAATTCTCTACGCTCCCGACAAAGGTGAGAAGACTCGAAAGAAACTTGCCAAAAGTGCCGACAAGCTTTCTAAGGACGCACGCAAACAAGCAGAAAAGCTTTCTAAAGACGCACGCAAACAAGCAGAAAAGCTTTCTAAAGACGCAAGAAAACACGTTGAAGGAATTCGTACAGCAGCTGAAGAAAGTGTAAACGGTATCACGGCATCTGTGAAAGAAACTGCTTCAAAAGTGACCAACGGCGCTAAGTAATCTTTTTCTCGCACAAAGAAAAAACCCGAAAGCGGCCGGTTATAAGCTGGCCGCTTTCTTTATTTACAACCCTTCGAGGCCATCATATTATGAACATCCTCAACAAAATCGAAGCCCTGACCGACGATCTGAAGCGGTATTTCGCTACCAACGTCGAATTGCTCAAGCTGCAAACCATCGATAAATCGTCGGAAATAGGTGCAGGCATTGTGAGCCGCATCATTGTGTGGACTGTGGGGATTTTTGCCCTGATCTTCCTCAGCGTCTGTTGCGCGCTCTATTTATCTTCAGTTTTCGGGGCATACTACCTCGGCTTCGGCGCAGTCGGAGGTTTTTACCTTTTGGTATTTCTGATATTACTGATTGGCAGAAAGTCTGTTTTGGAAACTCCCATCCGCAACAACATTATTTCCAAATCCACGGAAGAAGGAGACCTCGAGGACACTGAAAATTTCTGATCCATGAAAAAAAAGACACCCCAAGAAGCCCTGCAGGCACGCATCAACACACTCCGCGTTCGTAAGGAAATGCAGGAGCAGGAAATGTCCGTGTCTTTTCAGGTGATCCTGAACGGGCTCAATCCATCGTCGCTCGCCAAAGACGCCTTTCACGACCTGGCCGAGGACCGCGGTGTGCAAGCCAGTGCGGCCAGTGCTGCCCTGAAATTTGGTTCACGGTTTTTGGTCTTTAAAGTCATCGGCCGATTCGGTGGTGTATTTGGTGCCGTAGCAGCCGCTGTAGCGGGAAGTCTCTCCGACCAGTACGTGGACAAAACCACGCCCAAAATGCTCGATACCGTTGTAAATTTTTTCAAGAAAAAAAAGAAACCGGCCGAACCACAATCCGAAGCTGAACCGCGAGATCCGGACAATGTGCACATGCACATCTGAAGCATCTCAAATTCATTTGAGCACTGCGGCCAAATAAGACATGTTCGACAATGTGTTTTGCCTTGCACAGCCCGACATGCATGAGCACGATTTCCACCCCGCTGCGCCATGCGAGAGATTCGTCAGCGATTACTTCACAGTCATAAATACGGATTAGCCGCCGTGGAAATCACGGGCACTGCGCTCGGTTCGATAGATATTTTCACTTCACTCGTTTTGCCAATCACTTCGCCGTCGAGTTGCAGCATTTGTTCGGTGTTAAGCTGAATGGTTGCTTCTGTGGCAGACACCACAATGGATTCGGATTCCTTCACAAATGTTTTATCAATGATCGAAAGGCCCGCGCGGATTAGCATTTCGGCGTTGATTTCCTTAATTATCGTGATTTCGAATTTTCCATCGAATGGATTGCCGACCGTGTTCATCGGAATACCCGTACCGAATTTGGTACCGTTTCCAAATCCTATCATCACGGCGCGACCACTATATTTATTGCCATCCACCTCAAATTGGTATTCAAAGACTTCTGATTGCCTGAGAGCGCGCAGCAAGTATTTGGCGTAAGTAGCCATTCCACGGCTGCCGTCTTCGTCGTACCATGCTACCATTTGGGCATTGAGTCCTACATCTCCTATGTGCATGCAAAGATGCTCATCGTTGACTTTGAGCAGGTCCATCCCTACAATCATTTGTGATGCGATCAGGTCGTCCAGTGCAGTTTCCGGAGGTGATACGTTTAGCTCTTTGGCCATGCCGTTGGCTGAGCCCATTGGCAGGAAGCCAATTGGAAGCGGAGAGTTGCGCGTGGCTTTCACAGCGAGCATGAAAGTGCCATCACCGCCCACGCTACCCAAGCGGTCGGGTTTTTCAACAGCGATGTTTTCTTTCAGCTTTGCGAGGTCGTTTTGGCCGGTGGTTCTGAAAACGGCCAATTCGATGCCGTACAATTGACAGCGTTTGCGGGCGTAATTGAGAAGTTCACCTTTGGGCTTGTTGCCCGAAACGGGATTAACGACCAGCAGTAATTTCATTAATGAGGTTGTTCACGGGTTTTTCAATTTCCGAAAAGTGCTCGTACAAATGTACGTCAATATCCGTGTTGTCAGCTGGTGGCAGCTGGATTTCAAACGGTTCGCCCCACCCCGTTTTGCGAAGGAAGACAGAGCGAACATTTTTCGGGTATTTTGATGCAATTCTCTCGAAGACAAGTGGATCGTGCTGTGAGTCATCTCCAAAAAGGATGAAACGCGTATCGGGAAACTGCGCTATCAAC
>JAIVHQ010000140.1 GCA_020200995.1 Flavobacteriales bacterium | reverse complement strand
AACTTGGATGGCCGAGAATCTTAGGTATTTGCCGAGTGTGAATGAAGTAAATACTATTTCAAATGAAGTGCCCTACCGCTACGTTTACGGATATTCAGGAACCGATGTGGAGGAAGCAAAAGCATCTGAGAATTACGATATCTACGGAGTGCTTTACAACTATGAAGCCGCTAAGGATGCATGCCCCTCCGGTTGGAGGACGGCATCCGATCAAGACTGGACCGTGCTGACCGATCATTTGGGAGGTGAAGAGGTGGCCGGCAGAAAATTAAAAGAAGCAGGTATCGATCACTGGAATTTCTTCAATCTTTCGAATGCCGACAACGAAAGCGGCTTTACCGCTTTGCCCGGAGGAAGCAACTGGGAAGCCGAATTTGTGGCTCGCGGGGGCACTTCTTACTTCTGGACAAGCACGGGAAACCCCCAAAATCAGAACCATGCCTGGAGGCGCGGGATGAGTGCCTCTACTGAAAGCGTAAACAGAGAAGACAACGGAAAACGCTTCGGCATGTCGGTAAGGTGTATAAAGAATTAGTGCATCTCTTCACGCCCGCCATATGGTTCCATCTTTTGGGAGGAAGAATTGTTCTTGATTAGAATCTCTTACGTGAATTGGTTCCATGCCTTCATTGGGGCGATGCATAAGGGCATAATTGACTGAATGGCTGATAAAGTTTACCGCCATCAATCCTCCACTTTTCGCAGGAAGGAGGGCGTTTGGGTGATGAAGATCCGGGCAGAGTCCCATTATGAAGCGGGCCTCCATCATGGCGCAATGTTGAAATTGGCGGGGCACCCGGTGTACAAGTTTTCCCAAAACTTGTTTCATATTTTTTGGTTGGACACCACATACTTTTTGTTGCGAAAATCGTTTCAGGCACTTCAAATCGCCGAAGAATACCGAGACGAAATCCGCGGAATTTCTGATGCGACAGGGATTCCGATGCGGAGATTAATGGTGGCCAATTTTATGTTTGATGTTTTCAAAGGGGGTATATTTTGCTCTACATTTAATTTTTTTGCACCTGATGCGCTTATCGCCAGAAATACAGATACCTTTGGTTGGTTGGCGTGGTTGAGCCTGAGGTATGAAGCCACAATAGTGTTTCGTACTTCTGTTGCCGGTCATCTCACCTTTTCCCAAGTGGGTTTTGCACTGAGTGTAGGTGTCATCAACGGATACAATGCTTGCGGAATTGCTTTGAATAATCACATGGTCAGCAACCCTGTGAAAACCCGGAATCACATATCCCGAGCGGTCCCCACTGTATTGCAGTTTAGAAAAATCATGGAAGAGGCCCGCAATCTCGAGGAGGTCAAAAGTCAATTGAGTGATGTTTGCCTGACCTATCCTGCTGTTACGCTGCTCACTGATTGTAAAAACAGAACTTCCGCAATCTTCGAATCTGTACCGGGACAGCACAATTTTGAGCCTATTTCGCAGCCGTACCAAGCCTGCACCATGCACTTTGTAACGGAAAAGATGTCGGCCCTTTCCCGAGGTGCCTTTGCAGGCAGCAAGTTGCGTCTCAATTTTATGAATAAAGCATTGCAAGAGAAAGACTTTCTTGATGTACAGGCGGCTTCAGATGTTTTGAAAAACACTTGCCACGGATTGAGAAGAAGGAGAGGTGGTAAATCCTTGACAAATAAAGGTACATTTCAAAGCTTCATTTGCCTCCCGATGAAAGATGTTCTTATTATTTCCAATGGTAAGAAACTTCCCGTGTCTCTGAACGGTGAATATGTCTGTATTGATTTTAAGCAGGACCTATAAAAAATGCGGCGGAAGCTCTTTTCGAGTTTTTCCTGATTAAACCGCACAGTTAATCCGGGGATAAGTTTGAGTTCTGTGTTCCCGAACTAAAACGAGCAGTCCTTATTTTTGACCACTGCTTTTCGCCGTGCTGGGAGTGATCCGACTGGTCAAGCTGCCGTTTTTTTCCCATGGAAAAGTGAAAATCCTTGAAATCGTTACCCTCATCATGACCCTCTTCCCGAATGCCTACCTGATTGTTCGGACCGCGCGCAGGCCGGGAGTGGAGCTGAAGGCGGAGCATTTTCAGGATTTCTTCGGTTACGGAATGGTCATCTTGCTCGCCTGCAGTCTTTTTCTTGCATTCACCCCCCGCTTTCGCAAAAGGCGCGCAGTTCAGTCTGCACCACTTCCCGACGTGCGCGGCAGCTCCGGAGACAGAGAATAGCAGAACACTGCGAAAAAAAATCGGGAGCGAAAGGCTATTCGCGCCCCGCTCCCGATAAGATTTGTCGTTTATCCCTGAGTATTGGTTTTCAATCTTGAACACACCTGCAGGTGTAGCCATTGTCTGAAATTTCATCTTCAGTCTTCGGCTTATATTCGCCGCTAGATGCCGGATTAAACACGGAAGAAGGATCGAATTCAAAAATTCCATACCCCTCGCCGTCGTAGCCCCAGTTTATAGATTTATGGTCAGTATAATTTCCTGTACTGCCATACACAACTCCGCTCGGGACCAGAGAAAAGCCGGATGTATTGGTATTGTTTTCCGCACCTTCTTCCCACCAGTCAATGGTTGAAGCCAGATGATACCCGGCATCGGTTCTGAATCCTTCGCGATCATATTGTGGCCAGTTAGTCGTCTCAATATTTCCGTATGCAGTAGCCAATTCTTTCCACTCTTCCATGGTCGGCACATGCCAACCCTCGGGACACAATGTGCCGCTTACCAAGGCTTCTCCGTTGTAATAGGTGCCTCTTTCGGGCTCAAATTCATACCAAGCGGGACCGCTTACATCCGAGAAGGACCATGTAATCTCTGGTATAGCGGTGCCGTCATTCAGTCGTTTGGTGCGGAGGTTTTCTGCCATCCAGGTTTTTTCGCCGATGTTCACGGTTCTGTAGGTGTTTCCCTCAATGTCAGTGAGCGCGCCATAGTCTGTATCCGGATTAAACACGGCTTCCGGTATGGTCACATCCCCTAAGAGCGTGTTCAAAAAAGCGGAGTTGATATCGATATACTTCACTTCTCCGTTCGTAAAATGGGCTGCGGCCCTCACCAGACCCCGCTCTTCGTTGAAGTAGTAGCGTGCTTTTTCAAGAATGGGATACTCATGCCCCGTTTCTTCTACGGCAATCACCTGCAGCCCGGCGTCGGGACCGGTTTCATCCGGAAAAAAGCTTCCCAAAGTTGATGTACCCGTTACCGTGCGGGTGTATGTGATGTCATCGTACGTGGTAGTGTAAACATCCCCAACATTAGCACTGTATTTTATCACATTAAAAATTTCACCGTTGGGATGAACGAAGGCGATACCTTCATTCGTGTTGATCATTTCTGCTTCTGCAGCAAATATTTCCCCTTCCATATCAACGTGCTCAGGAAACCTGTCAGCTACCAAAACTGCCAACTCTGTGGCAAGCGGATTCGTGATTTCAACACTCCCGTTGAGCGTGGATACACCGTTTTCAAAATCGGTGACCGACGCTGAAATGTTATTTAATCCGTCGAGGCCATCTCCCAAGGTGATATCAAAAGTATTGCCAGGCAATGACATGGCAGTAGGTGAACCGCCGAGCGGCTCTTGGTCAGGATTGGTCGGTTCTCCGCCGCCCGGTGTGCTGTCGTCATCCTTACTGCAACCTGTGGCAAACAGGAGTAAAGCGGCCGTAATCGTTAAAAATAATCTGAATCTGTACTTCATGGTTTTGGATTTAATCGTTTCATACTAATATGCTGTATTTTTTCCGTCTGAAAAATGACCAAAGTCAGTTTTGGAAATGACTTTTGTTATGATCAAACAATGGAATTAAAGGTGCTGTATATTAAATTCGAACCGCACCCGTCACACTGCCATGAGGTGAGAATGAAATACGCTGCACGCAGTCTGCTTAAATGTGGATAAATGAAACCAATTGGTTTTCATAGTGGGTGTGTTCCTCCTGATTATTCACGCAAAAAGCTCGAAAGAAAGCTTATTTCGAGCGGAAGAAGAGATAAATTCAATGGTGCTGATAAAAATGTGCCTTACTGAGAAAGATGATGTCAAGAAATGACCTCCCCTCCGCTGTAAGCTGTTTTAAAACCAACCTGAACAGAGAACAGAACGGCTTTCGGGCCGCTATTGTCTTACTCAGCTTTTATCGCTTCATGTTCTCACAGACCCGACTTTCACCGCTAAGCCGGCGCTTGTGTCAGGGGAGTGGACTGCTTTTGGGAATCATGAAAACGAATGATTTGTAAACGCATCGATCAGAGCAACTGTGCGCGTTCCGATAAAGCTACCTTTGCAGACCCGAAAAACGGGACGGCTGAAGTTTTCAAAAACTTTGGTGCTGTTTTTGCCAAGGTGCGTTGTTCTGTTTTGCAAAAAAAGCTAAAATGCCCTTGCAGAGGGGAATGCCTTATTTTCTAGTATTGTCTCACAAAAACCATTTGCCATGCGCACCCTGTTGATTCTTTCTCTGTTGCTCCTTCCTTTTTTGGCAAAAGCTCAAAAAACCACTGAACTCAAACCGAAGGCTGCGGAAGCCGCCGTTTACCAGGGAGGTGCGGTGGTGACCCATCGGGCTGAGCGCACGGGTGTGCAGTCCTTGCGGCTCACAGGTTTTCCCGAATACATCGACCTCGGCAGTCTACAGATTTCCGCCACTGCCGATAATGAAATCACGGGCCTACGCCACGAAGTGAACCGCTCTGCAGACGGACTCAGTCCGCAGGGACGCCTCAAGCGCGACAGCCTCGACGCTGCGCGCTACCAACTTAGGAGCAAAGCCGTTCAGCGCGAAGCCCTCGAGGAAGAATCGGCCCTGCTGAAGGCCAACCGCGAAATAGGCGGCGAAGAGCAACCGCTCAGCGCCGCCGAACTGAAAAGCATGGCAGACTTTATTAGGAGCCGGGTGGCCGACGTTCGGCAGCGGGCGCTCGATATTTCTCAGGAAGAGGCAAGCATTGACAAACGCATAAAGCGCCTTGAGCAGGAACTCGCCGAAATGCGCGCCCGGGAGCTGCAGGCGCAGCGCGAGATCATCGTGGACCTCAACGGCCGAAAAGCCGCCCGCAGCAACATCAGCGTGAGCTACCTCACCAACCGCGCGGGCTGGACGCCGCACCACGACCTGCGCAGCGCGGGTACCAGCGAGCCACTCGAAATTGTGACCCGCGCCAAAGTGCAGCAGTACACCGGCGTCAACTGGACCGATGTGAAGCTCACCCTCGTCACGGGCAATCCCAATCTTGGAGGCACTGCGCCCGTGCTTCGGCCGTGGTACCTCTACCTATCCGATCCTGCACAGCAAAACTACCACAAGAGCGATACACGCTATCGGGGTGATGCACCGCGTCTCTCGAGAGCGGGACAGGAGGTCGCTGCGATGGAAGATGCCGAGGCTGTGATGCCCGCCTTTGCAGAGTCGAGACTCACTTTGCAAACGGCCTACGAGCTCCCGCAGTTACCTCGATCCCACCACTCCCGAAGATACCATGCAAATTTCCATGGGCCGCGACCCCAATGTGCGGGTGAGCTATGAGCTGGCAAAAGACTACAGCAAAACGCGCAGTTTCGGCAGTAACCGCCGCGTAACGCGGGGGTACAACATCACTGTGATGAATGCCGGTCCGCATCCCGTCAATCTTCGTGTGGAAGACCAAATACCCCTGAGCAGCGGCAGCGACGTGGAAGTGAAGGCCGAGCTTACCGACGGCGGGCGGCTCAATACCGAAACGGGTGTGCTCACCTGGGATCTAAACCTTGAACCGGGCGAAAACCGCGAATTTAGTTTTCGCTATGAGGTCACCTATCCCAAGAAGATGCGTCTCAGCAGGCTTTGAAATTAATTTTTCGCGGTGCATGAGTTGAACTTATATTGCTATAAACCCTTTGTTACATCGGGTCATGTTTTCATTCGTTGTGCCTTGGGGTAGAATTTTTCGTATTTTCAAAGCATATTCCTTGAATCCTTCTGTGGTTCCGGTTTTCTACGGAGATGACAATATGGAGTCCATCGATCTCAAAAACATCTTAAAGACGAAAAACCGGATCCACAACCTGAACCTGTTGCGCACCGCACTCGGCCGCATTCGTAAGCATTGTTACACCCTCACCCAGAACAATGCAACAGGAACCCTCGCTATGTTGACCACCACCTAAATCTTCCTTCGGAATGACTTGGTGACAGGGTCGACGGGTGAAGGTTGAGTGGACAGTCTGTTATGACTGCAGTTTTCAAGGTTTGGGAATTTGTGAGGCTAATGTTTCCGAAAGCGCCACAGGCAATGCAGTAGAATGTAGATGAGCTGCACTTTCACTACCCTTTCCAATGACTCCGCGCCACACGTGTCTCTAATTCGAAATCATCATTGAGGCGCTTTTCCCATTGCGATTTTTGCCAATTGCTAACACGTACTCCACGACCTTTCCTATTGCCCCCGCCTCCTCCGCAAAAGCTCCGGAATTCGGGCATGAATTACCTTTTTTAACACGCACTCCACGTCCTTGCCTTTTTAACAAACCACTCACGTCATTGCCAATTGCCCATTGCCAATTCTAACACCCCCTACACGTCCTTGCCTTTTTAACAAACCGCTCACGTCATTGCCACTTGCCCATTGCTTTTTAACACGCCCTCCACGTCATTGCCTTTTAACAAACCGCTCACGTCATTGCCAATTGCCTATTGCCAATTGCTTTTCTAACACACCCCTCCACGTCATTGCCAATTGCCTGTTGCCCATTGCTGACAAACCGCTCACGTCATTGCCTATTGCCAATTGCCTATTCTAAAACACCCCTACACGTCACCCCCTACACATCCCCCTTCATAATCCTATGCTGCCGATTAATACTCTCCTGATGTACAGCTTTCAGCACACCCGAGATCAGCTCCTCGCTCAGGCCTTTGCGCTTTCCTTTGGCGATTCCCGTTTTCATGATTTCACCCCAGCGACTCGTTTGTAAAATGGCGATGTTGTTGTGCTTTTTAAATATGCCAATGCCGTCACTGAGTTTCATCCGTGCTTCGAGCAGCGCGAGGATTTCATCATCTATTTCGTCGATTTGTCCGCGCAGGGCGTCCAGCGAACCGAGGAAGTCGGCGTCGTCGGTAGTGGCTTGGCGGAATTGGAGGCGCGATTTTACGTCTTTGTAGGCCGCCGGCGTGAGCTGCTGTGCGGCGTCGCTCCAGGCCTCGTCGGGGCGGGGGTGCACCTCGAGCATGATGCCGTCGTAGTTCAGGTCGAGCGCTTTTTGCGACACGTCGAAGAGGAGTTCGCGGCTTCCGCAAATGTGGCTGCTGTCGCAAATAAAGGCCATGTCCGGAAACTGCTGCTTGAGCTCGATAGCCAGTTGCCAGCGCGGCTGATTGCGGTACTTGTCCTTGCCGAAAGTGCTGAATCCACGGTGAATCA
>JAIVHQ010000351.1 GCA_020200995.1 Flavobacteriales bacterium | reverse complement strand
TTGTAATTCCACGGCGCCGTTTACTGTTACCATTCCTTCCTGAATCACGGTGTGTGCTTCGCCTCCCGAGCCTACCACCCGGGCGAGTTTCAATAGCTTGTCAAGGGGTATGAACTCACTGCCGTCTGTGAGTTTGAAAGTGTGCTCTTCCATTGTTTTTCGTTTGAGGTGCGAAGATAGGGTCTATTCTGTTTTGACAAGACCCGACGACTTCAGGGAGCGAATTAGTGCGACACTCGGGCTAATCGGTCATCAGTATTGAAGGAGATCCCATTCCGAATTTTCACCTTATTTTATACCTTTGGGTATAATACCACTTGGTATAATACCGTTTGGTATAAAATTGATAGAGCCTTCCAAAATGAAAACATCTCCATTCATCTACGGCGTCGCTGTTAGTGGCAAATCATTTACCAACAGGGAGAAGGAGCTGGAAAAGCTGACGAAGAATTTAGTCGGCGGAATCAATACAGTCATTATTTCGCCGCGTCGATGGGGAAAATCCAGCCTGGTCGATAAGGCCATACAGCAGATATCTGAAGGCAATCTCAACACGAGGATCGTTCACATCGACTTGTTTTCGACATCCTCTGAAGAGGAATTTCTATCGAAATTTGCAAGGGAGGTCATCAAGTCTTCTTCTGAAAAATGGGAAGAGTGGCTTAAAATTGGAAAAGATTTTTTCAAACAGCTCATTCCCAAATTCAGCGTGGGAATTGACCCCGAAACTGATTTCTCGGTGAGCTTCGACTTTGGTGAATTGATCCGACACAAGGATGAAATTCTCGGTTTGCCTCAAGCCATTGCCGCCCGTAAAAAGATCAAATTTTTAATATGCCTTGATGAGTTTCAGAACCTCGCGGCATTTGACGGCTACGAGAATCTCGAAAAGAAAATGCGCGCGGAATGGCAGCGACAAAAAGACGTATGCTATTGTCTCTGCGGGAGCAAGCGGCACATGATGACTGATATTTTTGACAATTCGTCAAAGCCTTTTTACCGATTCGGAGATTTAATACCGCTGCAAAAAATTGAGCGAGAGCGATGGATAGAGTTTATCGTCGCGGGATTTAAAGATACAGGCAAGTCCATTTCGTCTGAAGCTGCGGCGCTCATTGCCGACCACATGCGTAACCATCCCTGGTACGTGCAGCAACTTTCACACTACACCTGGCAAAACACACGTAAAACTGCCCGGTCCGAAGAAGTGAGCCGTGCCTTGGAGGAGCTGCTGCGCACCAATGCACCCCTTTACCACAAAGAGGCTGAGGGGTTGAGCGGTACGCAAATCAACCTTTTGAAAGCTATAGCCGAGGGAGTCGATCAACTCACAGGAACAGCCGCGATGCAGAAATACGCTTTGGGAACACCACGAAATGTGAGCAAGAATAAAACATCCCTGAAGAATTCTGATATCATCGATGAAAATAACGGCAGGCTCGAATTTCTCGATCCGGCTTTTGAAATGTGGTTCAGGGCGCAGTTTCTCAATCGATGATTCTGCCGGTGTACCAGGCTTGTCCTTTTCAGAGGCACCCCGCAGGAAAGAAACATACAGCGTAAAATATTCGTGGACGGGCCCTGCTCGTTCGCCTACTTCAAGAGTCCTGCAAAAGAAATATCCTCATCAATTAAGGGCCAGTGAACGCCATATCCTGAAGGCGATACCAGTGTCTGTCTTTAAAGTCCGATAGCTGCGTTATGCTCGGCCCCAAAATCCTCATTTACCACGTGTAAACTGCGGTTTTGAGGCCTTCGCAAGCCTTGCTGTAGAACCCTAAAGACCAGACACTAAAATTGTGTTCAACTTCAGCTTTGCGGAAATTTCTTCCAATTTAAACCGGTGCCGGACACCATCGGCTGTAAAACATAAGTGTCCGTCGGCAAGGTGCGCATCGGTAGCAAGAACAGGTCCTTGTCGATTATCCATTTCTTATTGGTCTTTGTTTCAAGTAATCGCGGTTTTCCCACCGAACATCGAAAACAGATAAGCGGGGCCAAATGATGATCCGATTTGAACCGCGTAGCGGTGACATGACATTAGCCCACGGTGTAACCGTGGGTTAATGTCGGCGTAATGCAAAAGTTTTTGGCGGCATTTTTGCCCGCAAAAATGATGACAAAACCGATTTTCGAGGACACAGACAATCAACAGGTTAAATCTAGTTATATAGTAAACACTACAGATTTATCAAAATGTCGGAAAATGGCGCAGCTGTAGCGCTGCCCCTTCTCCCTTCCAAACAAACCGTTCATCCGTGCGGTAGCCCACCACCATAAAGATATCGCCGCCGCTGCAAAGCACCCATACATGCCGCTTCTCGGGCACGGAGAGCTTGAGGTCGGTGAGGAAGTCGCTGATTTTTTTACTCCCGCTCATGCCCGAGGGCACAAAGCGATCGCCGGGAGCCCAGGGCCGCAGCACGAGCGGAAATTGCAGTTTGTCGAACGCGAGGAATGCGGTGAAACTCTCGGCTTCGGCGGTGTTTTTTGGGTCTTTGTTCGCTGCGATCTGCATCCACTTCATGGACACAGGTTCGGAGAGGTGGCCTTCCGTCGTGTTGATCTCAACGGGCTCTTGCGGCGGGAGGTGGCTTGGGGCAAATACCACGCTCTCTCGGTCGCGCCAGGCGTGAAGTCGACTTCCCTCGGCCATTTTTCCGGAAGGGCTGTTGATAAGATCGAGCACAGCCACCATGCCCTCGGGATCGAAGCCTAAATTCTCAAAGAAATACTTTGCGAGGGTGCGGTTTTGATCGAGTTGCTTAATCGCAGCCAGCGGCAGTCGACTCATCCCATGGGACATAGGGGTGAGGTGCGCTTCCGCAAAATCGGCTGCCGACTGCGCGATGAAGGCATCCGCATCTCCGAGGAAGTCCATGGATTTTGCCGCCATTTGGAGAGCATCGGGCGAGAGGTCGAGCAGTTCGGGAATGAGGCGGTGGCGAATGCGGT
>JAIVHQ010000350.1 GCA_020200995.1 Flavobacteriales bacterium | reverse complement strand
TTCTACCTCGGCATCCCTGATTTTTCGACCTACTTTTTCACTACGTTCGTCAACGAGGGCGCGAATATCGCAATTATTTAGCTCATTTGAAACTTCTTCGGCGTATTTAAGGTAATTTTCACCCACCGGTAATATCTTGACCTGCTCGGGGGTAAGCCAAAGCGGGAATTTGCCCGCGCAGTGCTCAATGAGCACCGCCACAAACCGCTCCATACTGCCAAAGGGCGCACGGTGAATCATCACAGGACGGTGCTTCTTGTTATCTTGACCTGTATATTCCAGCTCAAATCTTTCAGGGAGGTTGTAATCTACCTGTATGGTACCGAGTTGCCACTTTCTGCCGATGGCATCGCGCACCATAAAGTCGAGTTTGGGGCCGTAAAATGCGGCCTCACCTGTTTCGACTACATAGTTTAGTCCTTCTTCCTGCACGGCTTCCATGATGGCCTTTTCGGCTTTCGCCCAGTTTTCATCGGAGCCGATGTACTTTTCGGGCTTTTCGGGATCGCGTAGCGAAACCTGGGTCACAAAATCGTGGAAGCTCAATGTCTTAAAAATGTATAGCACCAGATTGATCACCTTTTTGAACTCATCTTTGACCTGCTCGGGTGTGCAGAAAATGTGGGCGTCGTCTTGGGTAAATCCGCGCACCCTGGTGAGGCCGTGCAGCTCTCCACTTTGTTCGTACCGGTACACCGTTCCGAACTCGGCATAGCGCACAGGCAGGTCGCGGTAGGAGTGGGGCTCCGATTTGAATATCTCGCAGTGGTGCGGACAGTTCATCGGCTTGAGGAGATACTCCTCCCCCTCGTGGGGGGTGGAAATGGGGCGGTAAGAATCTTCTCCGTATTTGGCGTAGTGGCCTGAAGTAACGTAGAGCTCTTTGCTCCCTATGTGGGGGGTGATAACGGGCAGGTAACCCGCTTTCTTTTGGGCGGCCTTGAGGAAATTTTCGAGGCGTTCGCGGAGCATGGCTCCTTTGGGTTGCCACAGCGGGAGACCCATGCCTACCTTTTGTGAAAAAGTAAAGAGCCCCAGCTCTTTGCCCAACTTCCGGTGGTCGCGCTTTTGCGCCTCTTCCAGCATTGCGAGGTATTCCTTCAGCTCTTTCTGCTTGGGAAACGTAATGCCGTAAATACGCGTGAGCTGCTTGTTCTTTTCATCACCGCGCCAGTATGCACCGGCCACTGAGGTTAATTTCACCGCTTTTACAAAGCCTGTGTCGGGGATGTGCGGACCTCTGCACAGGTCGGTGAAGCCGCCCTGCTCGTAAAACGTGATGGTGCCGTCGTCGAGATCTTCCAGCAGCTCGAGCTTGTACTCGTCTCCCTTTTTTCCGTAATACTCGAGGGCTTCTTTTTTAGAAATTTCGTGTCGGATGTAGGCGTTCTTTTGCCTGGCCAGCTCGAGTATCTTGGCTTCGATCTTGTCAAAGTCTTTATCGCTCAGTGTTTCTTCACCGAGATCGATGTCGTAGTAGAAGCCGTTTTCGATGGGCGGCCCTATGGCAAATTTGGTGTCCGGATAGAAGTGTTGAATCGCCTCGGCCATCAGGTGGGCAGAGGAGTGCCACATGGTTGATTTACCCTCTTCGTCGTTCCAGGTGAGCAATTGAAGTTTCGCATCGCTATCGATTGGGCGGGTAGCGTCGACTACATTACCATTTACTTTGGCGGCCAGTACATTGCGGGCTAGACCCTCGCTGATATCGCGGGCTACGTCGAGCGACGTGCTGCCGGCAGGGTAATTTTTGACGTTGCCGTCGGGAAGGGTGATTTTAATGTCCATTGGTTTTTTCTACAAGACCGCAAATCTAAGAAATACGGTGTTTGAAAAAAACCGATTCTCAGCGTTTGAAGACTTCGATCTCTTTGGTGCGCTTCACGAGGTCGGTAAACTTGCCGTTGAACTTGGTGGCGCGCACCATGTGGTTGTCGATCCAGTGGTAGTTTCCGCCGCGTGGTTTGCCCACCAGCAGGCCGTGGTATTTAAACCCGTGCTTATCGAGCCAGGTTTCGGTCACTTCGCGGTGTTCTTCAGTGCGCGAGGTGAAAAACGTAATGATGTGGCCTTGGTCGTACCACTTATTGATGATCTCGAGGGCGTCGGGAAAGGGTTCGCAGGTGGCCATGCGGTGTGGCTCCTCGTTGGGAACGTCTTCCGTAACTGTACCGTCGATGTCGATGAGGTAATTTTTTACTTCTCCGTCCAGTTGGGGGGATATTTCGTGGCCCTGCGCGTCGTAGGTTTTCTTAAGTGGATGTCCGGCCGATTCTGGCATGCGTTCTTCTTTTTTCAAAAGTGATTAGTGTGGCAAAAGTAAGGCAAATAGGACTCTAATCCTCGAATCTAATTGTTATTTTTACACTAAGCCTGCCTTTCGGGTTACATCTTTTGATTTTTTAATTGCGTTTGTGAGAATTCGGGAAACGTTTATAACTTTGCGCTCCCATTGGAGAGGTGGGTGAGTGGCTGAAACCACATGTTTGCTAAACATGCATACCTGGAAACGGGTATCGGGGGTTCGAATCCCCCTCTCTCCGCAAACAAAACCCCAAACGCGAAGCGGTTGGGGTTTTTTCATGCCCCAAAACCGCGAAAGCCCAAGTTTTCAGGCGGTTTTGGGGCATGAAAAAACCAAAATCCGACGCAGGAGGATTTGAGGGTTTTGTTTGTAGCTCCCCCCTTGGGATATCCCCGCCCTTTTCGGCGGGGATAATCCCAAACTTTCAACAAAAGCTTAGTTTTCAGGCGGTTTTGGGGCCTTCGCAAGCCTTGCTCTCGAACTCTCAAGACCAGACACCCTAATTATCCACTTAGCCACTTACTTGCGGGGATAATCCCCGGCCATCCGCGAAAGCCCAAGCTTTCAGGCGGTTTTGGGGCATGAAAAAACCAAAATCCGACGCAGGAGGATTTGAGGGTTTTGTTTGTAGCTCCCCCCTTGGGATATCCCCGCCC
>JAIVHQ010000349.1 GCA_020200995.1 Flavobacteriales bacterium | reverse complement strand
GCATTGATATGAGCACTGCTCTGAGGCCGAGGGTCTTGAAGAAGTGTGGATTTCCCATGCAGCGAAAATAACAATTTTGGGGCCGGATTGAAGGCCGGTGGTCGTTTCTGCACTCTTTGAAAGGGTGATTCAGAAGGAGAGTAGAATGGGCATGACAGTTTTGAAAAATGCAGATTTGATCGGCGCTGAAATCAAACTTCACTTTAAATGTAGCCTGCGAATTTGACGATTTCGGGAAAATCTCGTACAGATTATGCATAGAGATGCTATATTTGTACAAAAAGTCAACATGATTCAGCGTGATATTGGATCTTTATTGGAGCAATACAGCCGTGAGTTCAGGGCTGTGATGGTGGTGGGCCCGAGGCAGTCGGGCAAGACCACGCTCGTTCGGGAAACTTTTCCCGACAAGCCCTATGTCTCGCTCGAAAATCCGGACGAACGCCTGTTGGCACAAGGTGATCCCCGGGCGTTTTTGAATCGGTTTCCCGAAGGGGCCGTTTTGGATGAAGTGCAGCGGGTGCCCGAACTGTTCAATTACCTTCAGGAAATCATCGACAACTCAGACCGGGACGGGCTTTTCATCCTCACAGGCAGCAACAACATCCTGCTGCAGGAAGGTGTGAGTCAATCGCTCGCCGGCCGCTTGGGTGTGCTCGAACTCATGCCGCTGTCATACCGCGAAGTTAAAGACCACGGCGCGGGTGATGCCACCCTCAATGAGCTGGTATTGAAAGGCGGGTATCCCGAAATTTTCCACAAAGGCCGCAAGCCTGAACTTTGGTACGCCTCATACCTCCGCACTTACGTGGAGCGCGATGTGCGTCAAATCAAGAATGTGGAAAACTCAATGCTCTTCACCAAATTCTTAAAGCTCTGCGCAGGGCGCATCGGACAGCAGTTGAATGTATCGTCCCTGAGCAATGAGTGCGGCATCGACGTGCGCACCGTTCAGTCCTGGCTATCGATTTTGGAAATGACCTATGTCGTCAAGCTTTTGCCGCCTTACTACAAGAATTTCAACAAGCGGGTGGTGAAGTCGCCCAAGCTTTTCTTTTACGATACGGGGCTTGCATGCACCCTGCTCTCCATACGCAAGGCGGGGGAGTTGTCGCTGTCGCACTTCAGGGGTGCGTTGGTTGAAAATTATGTGATCATGGAGTGCATCAAGAACAACATGAATTTTGACCGAGGTGAGGTGTTCTATTACTGGCGCGAGAACCACGGAATTGAAATCGATTTAATGATCGATTCAGCATCCGGTTTCCTCCCTGTCGAGATAAAATCGGCCGAGACCTTCCACCCCGAGTTCAAAAAGAACATTCTCAAGATTATGGATCTTTCAGGAGTTAGCGAAGGCCGGGTGCTCTACGACGGCGCGCAGGAATTCAAAGGCAGTGATGGGGTGGAGGTGATGAATTGGCGGAGTTTTGTGGTGGGGTGATTTGGTATTGCAGAAATGTGGGCTGCGTTCCGCAGGCATTAGCTCTTTTGCTACTTGTCTGATTATTGGGAGAAATTACGCGGGGCGGATGCCCTTGTGGAGCATATATTTATGATGTTATTTATTGCCGCTGATCTCAGGGGTGCTATTTAAGATAAATGCGTAAAACTTAAATAGGAGGTAAGCTTATTTAAGTTTTTGCCGAAAATCTTTATTAAGAAAGGCCGCTATTTAAATCTGTCACAACGGAGGAGTACAAGCACCTTCCTGCGGCGCAGCCGCCCCTTTTTCTCCCCCAAAACCGCCCCCTCTATGATTAAAGCCTGACTGTCATCCTGATGCGAAGCGAAGAACTCCGAAGGGCCTCACGAATACCGCTTAAAATAAACAAGGGAATGAGTAATCGCAGCCGGGCAAGCGCAAACAAAAGTCAATAATTTGATTGCACTGTTCGTCTTAGTTGCCCCGGCACGCAAATGTGTGATCGATCACAGTTATCTGCTTTCGATGTTCGGTTGGAAAACCGAGATTACTTAAATCAAACTTCAATCAAAATCACAATGGCAGACTCCGAGTACACCATTTAAGCGTGAAAATCAATAGTGAAAACGGCATTGGAGCACACGGACTTCATCTCCTTGCATGCGATATACAAGTCTGTGCTCAAGTGTGATTCTTCTTGACCAATATCCTGATAAATTATGCTTCAGTGGTTCGGGAGAGCCGGGCCCTTGAAAGGGATCACGTGCGATGGCCTTGAGTAGTTCGTTTATTTTACGAAGCACCTTCTTGTCATGACTCTGCCAGTAGAGATAATCATCCCATGCCTGATCCATGAAAGTGACCTTCATTCATTCGAGAATTTCACGAGGGGAGCCACCTCCCTGCTTGTCCTGCTTAACTGCCTCCATCAGTCTTTCTGCGTTTTTGGGACTCTTAAGCAGGTGAAAGGTCTCAAGCATGCTGTTATACTCGCTTTTGCTGAGTACTACCACATCATTCCCCTTCGATCGTGTTACAAAAAGTGGAGCACCCATGCTCAGCACCTTTTCCAGGTAAGCTTTTATGTTTCGCTTAAAATCGCTGTAGGTTGTGACTTCCATTTTCGAATTACTTTGGTATAAAGATACCAAAATTGCTCGAGAAAGAAATACGCACACCGTTGATCTACCCCGACGGGCTTTATCGCCCGGGAATTGGTAATTTTGCACCACCAACGCTCGAAATATGGAAACCATCGCTCCTTACAAACCCAAACATAAAATCCGCATCGTCACAGCAGCCTCGCTCTTCGACGGTCACGACGCCGCCATCAACATCATGCGGCGCATCATCCAAAGCACCGGTTGCGAGGTGATCCACCTCGGCCACGACCGCAGTGTGGATGAGGTGGTCAACACCGCCGTGCAGGAAGACGCCCAGGCCATCGCCATGACCAGCTATCAGGGCGGCCACATCGAGTACTTTAAGTACATGCACGACCTCCTCGAGGAGAAAGGCGCCGGCCACATCCGCATTTTCGGCGGGGGCG
>JAIVHQ010000230.1 GCA_020200995.1 Flavobacteriales bacterium | reverse complement strand
TCGTACCTACCGATTACCTGACGAGAAGCAGAACGTACTTCGGGCATCACGATTACATCTTTGTAATTCACACCGATGGTCTGGTGGATGGTACCGAGTTCCGATGCGATTGGGCGGTATCGAATCGACATTTCAATTTGGATCTGAAGTCCGTTTTTCGAGAGGGCTTCCATAATTTCGCGCTGCTCCATATTTCGCGTGCTGTATACAAACATGCTGTTCCACGGTGAGATGAAATGAAATCCTTCTGAAAAATAAAAGTCTGTGACTGTACCACCGCCGAAAGTGCGGTAGAGTACGCCCGCCTCACCCGACCTGATGGTCACTGTTGAGGTTTGCCAAATGATCACCGCCCCGAAAAAGGCGACAATGAGCGTGATGATTAATTTTCTTTGTTTGGGTTCCATGTAATTGATGTTTTGTTTGCAAGTATAAGTCTATCCGATGGACTTCTGTTCAAATTGGGCGGTCGTAAAGGTAATTCTTACCTTTGTGGAAATCACAATACATTATCATGGAAATTGTTAAAGACGAACACAACGTAGAAGTACACTACACGGGAACCCTCGAAAGCGGAGAGGTATTTGACTCCTCGCGCGAACGCGAACCGTTGGCCTTTACCGTAGGTGCGGGCCAGATGATTCCCGGTTTTGAGAAAGCCGTGCGCGGTATGAAGTTGAACGAGACCAAAAAGGTGACTTTGTCGCCTGAGGATGCATACGGCGAAGTGGTGCCCGAGATGGTACAGCAAGTGCCCCTCACTCAACTTCCACCCGAAATTAAGCCGCACGTGGGTCAACAATTGAGCTCGCAAATGCCCGACGGCCGCCAGATTGTAGTGCACGTAAAAGACGTGAAAGACGATCACATCGTGATCGATGCAAACCACCCCTTGGCAGGCGAGAGCCTCACCTTTGAAATCGAGGTTGTAGGTATAAAGGAAGCTTAATTATCGGATTGCTTCTTGCCATTAGGGCTGGAAGAAGATCGATATTCATAGTTAATTTTTACACCCTTTTGAGAATCCCCCGGCTTTTGTTGCGGGGATTCTTCTTTTTGGGGTGGGAGGCCGATAGGAATAACCTCCTCAAATACCATGGTCTCCATCAATTCCTCGCGCTTTTTCTCCAGGATTTCGTCTTTTTCCCACTGGTACAAGGGGCGCTGCGGGCCTTTCTTGCGCAAGTAAAATGCCATGGCAAATCCGGCCACTGCACCCCAAAGGTGGCCTTCCCAGCTCATCTGCGGGTTGGTGGGAAGTACGCCCCACCACAAACTTCCGTACACGAATACAATGACGAGACTCAGGGCTGCCACACTCCGCTCTTTGCGCAACCAGCCGCTCAAGAAGAGAAATGCCGCCAGACCGTACACCACACCGCTGGCCCCGATGTGAAATGCATCGCGTCCCGAAATCCAAAGCCAGAAACCGCCGATAAACCAGATTCCGAGCACACTGCGCAGAGCGATGGTCGGATAGAATTTATACAATGCCCATCCGAGCACCAAAATAGGGCCCGAGTTGTTGATGAGATGCTCGTAGCTCCCGTGTAGAAAAGGCATGGTGAAAATCCCCGCCAGTCCTTCCCAGCTTCGTGGTTTCAGGCCAAATTTGCTGAGGCTTAGTGCAAATTCATCGCCGATGATTTGCACCGCCCACATGATGATCACGGCGAGCAGAGGATAGGTGAGGGGCACCAGGAAGAGCTCTTTAAAACCCGCCTGCTTTTTTGGTTGCTGAGCGGTTTCCACTACTTCATCCCCCTTCGTTTTTTAATGACCTCATAGGCCTCCTGCACTTTGGTACCGCCGCTATGCTGCCGTCGGCTGCGGCGATGCCCAATAGGTAGTGCATCATCTGCAGTCGCATGGGGTGGGGCATGTTGTCCCTGATTTGGTTGCACACACTCACCAGGTCAAAAGGCTGTTTGAGCAGTTCGCGGAGCACGAGCATTTGCTCTTGTGCTTTGCGCGCTCCGAACTGACGGGCGAAGAATGCCTTCACGTAGTCGAGCTCAGATTTTTTCACCGTGCCGTCGGCCTTCATGACCGCTGCCGATAGTACAAGCATACTGATCACAAAGTCGTTGGTCGTGGTGCGCCTGCCTTGTGCGCCGCCCGTGTAGGGGTTTACTGCGGATGAGGTGTCGATCATTGAGCCAATGGCAAATCCCAGCAGTGCACCGATGGGGCCACCGAGCACCCATCCCATTCCTCCACCAATCCATTTCGCGTACTTCTTCATGCTCTCGTATTCAATTTACGGTCGTCTTTCTACCAACTGCCTCCTGCACCGCCGCCTCCGAAGCTTCCGCCTCCAAAACCACCGAAGCCTCCACCGCCGCCTCCGCCGCCGAAGCCACCGCCTCCGCTTCTGAAACTGCTGTAGCGCCCGCTGTGCGATCGGCTGGTGGCGCTCATCAGGGCAAGTGCCGCCCAGAATCCCACATTGTTGCTACTCGCGTATGATTTGGTTCTTTTATAAAAAAGCAGGAACCAAACCAGAAAGAAGATCAGAAACGGAATAAAGACCAACTTGCCGTCGGCGCTGCTTTTTTCCTGATACTCTTTGAAGCTGTATTCTTCTCTCGCCAGGTCTGAAATGATGTCGACGGCACGATCGAGGCCCGCGTAGAAATTATTGGATTTAAAGGCGGGAATCATTTCGCGGTCCACGATCAGCTTGGCCGTGGCATCGGGAATGGCTCCCTCCAGGCCGTAGCCGGGGGCAATGAAGGTGTGGCGCTCACCCGGGCCGCCTGTGGGTTTTACTAAAATGACCAGGCCATTGTCAAACTCTTTTTGACCTACTTGCCAGCGTTCGCCAATCTCGTAAGCAGTCATAGCCGCATCGCCCGCACAGAGCCTATCCATGACCACGATGACCACCTGATTACTCGTTTCGGTGTTCAGCTTTCGCAACTTCGACTCCAGCGCGTTTTGCTCATTAGGACTCAGGATGCCCACCAGATCCGTCACTAGCCTGTCAGGTTTGGGCGGGTAGCAATCGTTGCCTTGCCCATGGCCTATGAGACCCGACGCGATAAAAAATAGGAATAGAAATATTCGCATGCTTACTTTATTTGGCGGAATCGCCGTATGAGATTTCGTTGCTGAGTTCGTTCGGGTTGTCCTTTCCTTTCGGAAAATGTTCAGACAGCGCTTTGCCCGCCATGATGACGGCTTCGCTGAGCCCCGAGGCGTGGTTGCCCTTTTTAAATTCACTGACCATGTGGTCTTTGATTTTCACCCAAAAGTCGTCACCAACTTTGGCATTGATCCCCGCATCACCGAGAATGGCGAGTTTGTGGTCCTCGAATGAAATGTAAAACAGAACCCCGTTGCGGAGTTCTGTTTTGTGCATTTCGAGCTCTTCGAAGATAAAGGCGGCGTGGTCGAGCACATCTTCCCGGCATCGCCTTTCGAGGTGTATCCGGATTTCGCCGCTGGTGTGCGATTCGGCCTCACCGACGGCTGCAGTTACCGCTTTCTTTTCTTCTGCTGTAAATAAGTCTTTGGCCATAAAATTAAAATTCTACCTGTGGTGCCTTCTCAGTTCCCGTCTCCGATTCAAAATATCCTTTTTGTTCGAAATCGAACATTCCGGCTATCAGGTTTCGAGGAAATGTGCGAGTGTAGGTGTTATAGTCACCTACCGCGGAGTTGAATTTATCGCGTGCTACGGCGATGCGGTTTTCCGTTCCTTCGAGTTGGGCCTGCAATTGGCTGAATTGCTGAGAGGCCTTCAAATCGGGATAGCGCTCCACACTTACCAGGAGCCGCGAAAGTGCACCGGAGAGCTGTTGTTGCGCCTGCTGATATTTGGCGATGGCTTCGGGAGTGAGTTCGTCGGCGTTGATTTGTACACTCGTTGCTTTCGAACGCGCCTCTACCACGGCGGTCAGGGTTTCCTGCTCAAAGTCGGCATAGCCTTTCACGACATTCACCAAGTTTGGAATCAGGTCGCTGCGGCGTTGGTACTGGGTTTCTACTCCCGACCAGGCGCGTGCCACAGACTCGTCTTTCTCGACAATGGTGTTGTAACCGCAGGAGCTCAGCATGAGGGCTGCGGCAAAAAATATGAGGATTCTTTTCATTGTGTTGGTATTTGTGACCGAGGCCAAATTTACTTGATTAAGTCTACGCTGCGACGAATGAAGTTACTCATGGCCTCGCCTTTTAGCATATTTTGCGAAAGCAGGGCCAGGTCAACCACTTGCGAGAGCAGTGCTTTTTTCTTCTCCTCGGCTTTTTCTTCTACGATTTGTGAAATTACGGGGTGATTGCTGTTCACCACCAGGTTGTAAGCCTCGGGGAAGTTGCCGAACATTCCGCCTCCGCCGCCGGTGGCTTGCTGTTCTTTCATCCTGCGCATAAACTCGCTTTGGGTGATGATCATGGGCTGGTCCTTTTCACTCATGCTTTCGAACTGTACGGTGAATTTGTCTTTTTCCACCACGCTTTCAATTACGGGCTTCAGCGCATTCTGCTCTTTCTCGCCCAGCTTTGACGGCATGGCGTCTTCTTTTTCAATCAGCTTGTCGACCGTGTCGGCATCCACGCGGGCGAAGCCTGTATTTTCGACCTTTTGCTCGAATTTAGTAATGATGTGGCTCGTGAGGGGAGAGTCCATGACCAATACGTCGTAGCCGCGGTTCTTGGCGCTTTCGATAAAGCTGTGGCGGTCTTTCACGTCGTCTGTATAAAGGTGCACCGTCTTTCCGTTTTTGTCGGTCTGGCTGTCCTTGATTTTCTCCCGGTACTCCTCGATGGTGTGGTAAGTGCCGTCAAAGGATTTGTAGAGGTAAAATTTGGCAGCCTTATCGTAAAACTTCTCGTCAGTGAGCATTCCGAATTCAACGAAGAGCTTGATGTCTTCCCATTTCTTCTCGAAATCTTCGCGGTCGTTTTTGAACATGCTGCCGAGTTTGTCGGCCACCTTTTTGGTGATGTGCGAAGAGATTTTCTTCACATTGCCGTCGGCTTGCAGGTATGAGCGCGATACGTTGAGCGGAATGTCGGGCGAGTCGATCACGCCGTGGAGCAGTGTCAGGAATTCGGGAACAATGTTTTCGACATTGTCTGTAATAAACACCTGGTTCGAGTATAGACTGATCTTGTTCTTCTGCATCTCGAAGTTCTTTTTGAGCTTCGGGAAGTAGAGAATTCCGGTCAGGTTGAATGGGAAATCAACGTTGAGGTGGATGTGGAAGAGGGGCTCTTCAAACGTCATTGGGTAGAGCTCGCGGTAGAAGTTTTTGTAGTCTTCGTCCGAGAGTTTTCTTTGCCTTCGGCGTCTTTTTCCTTCACGGTGCGCTCGCTGGTGCCAAATTTGATGGGCACCGGCAGGAACTTACAGTATTTGTTGAGGATTTCGTTGATGCGGCCTTCTTCCAAAAACTCTTCCGAATCTTCGGCGATATGCAAGACAACGTCGGTTCCTTTGGTCTTCTTGGAAGTCTCTTCGAGGGTGTAGTTGGGGCTGCCGTCGCAGGACCACTTCACTGCCTTCGAGTTGGGACGCTGCGAGCGGGTGATGATTTCCACCTGCGAGGCCACCATAAATGCCGAGTAAAACCCTAAGCCGAAGTGACCGATGATGGCGTTTTTCTTGTCGCTGTCCTTGTACTTCTGCACAAATTCCTCAGCGCCTGAAAAGGCAATCTGGTTGATGTACTTATCCACCTCTTCAGAGGTCATACCGATGCCGTTGTCGCGCACGGTGATGGTTTTTTTCTCCTTGTCGAGGATCACCTCCACCTTGAGATTGTCGATGTCGGCCTTCAGCTCTCCGAGCGCACCGAGGGTTTTGAGCTTTTGGGTGGCGTCTACTGCATTCGATACGAGCTCGCGAAGAAAAATCTCGTGGTCGGAGTAGAGGAATTTTTTGATGATGGGGAAGATGTTCTCGGTTTGAACATTGATATTTCCTTGTTGCATAGTTATGGATTTTAGTCGTGGGCCTAAGACCAATTCGCATGCCGGTGCGGGCTTTCTGCCAAAATGGCGGAAATAGAATCGGGCGGTCGGTCGGCGCGCCGTTCAAGGCGCAATTGCGACAATGTTCATGGCGCATTGATTGGCTTTTCAAAAATCGTTTCATGCGGTAATCGGCATTGGGAGCGTTGTATTTCGAAACACAGGATTCTTGCATTTGTCGCCGGTGGTGTACAAGGCATGCAGGAAGAACGGTCGATTGAATTGGAGACCACCCTTTCTTTCGAAGAAGTAAGAGCAAGATCAAGCCTGAAAATGAAGGGTCCCGCGAAATATCATCCTGCGGGCTGAAGTAAAATTTGCAGAAGTCGCGGTAAAGGTATCTTTGCGCCGTGAAATATAAATTGCGTCATATTCTAAAAGGTCATGCCGGTCCTGTGTACACCCTACTCGGCGGGCCGGGGCACGGTTCGGTTTATTCAGGTTCGTCAGATGGCATCGTCGCCAAATGGAATATAGAAAGCGGCAAACCGGAGGCTTTTTCTGTGAGAACGGACAAGCCTGTGTTTTCAATTCTGTTTCACGGAGACATACTCCTGGTGGGGCAGGGGGAGGGAGGCATCCACGTGGTTGACTTTGCCGCCGGCAAAGAAATCAGATTTTTAAAGTACCACCGCCTCGGCGTGTTCGATATGGCACAGGTTCGCAAGGAGAATGTCATTCTTTCAGCAGGAGGAGACGGCGTTTTATGTCTTTACGATGCCAATGATTTTCACTTGCTCAACAGCATCGCAGTCTCGCAGATGAAACTGCGCTGTATCGCTGTATCTCCCGACGAAGATCAAGTGGTTGTCGGGGGCAGTGATGGTCACCTTCGGATATTCGATGCTGCGTACTTCAACGAACTCAGTTCGATCAAAGCGCACGAGGGCGGGGTGTACAGCGCGCGCTTTCTTTCCCGCACAACCCTTGTGACAGGAGGGCGCGATGCCCACCTCCGGTTTTGGAAAACAGGGGGGAACGGCTTGGTCGAAACGGAAGCCGTGCCTGCACACAACTTTGCCATCTACGACATCGCATTTCACGCCGAGAAAGGCTTGCTGGCCACGGCGAGTCGCGACAAAACTGCCAAGGTTTGGGAACTCGAAGACCTAAAAAAACCGTTTAGGTTGGCCCGCAATCGGGGAGAAGGCCACACCCACTCGGTAAATGCCGTGCATTTTTCTGAGGGCGGAGAGCTTTTGGTCACTGCAGGCGACGATAGGACGCTGATTGTGTGGGAAGCTTCATCAATTTAACTGCATAATGGTAAGTCCGCTCCTTAACTTCGGTGCAATCCAGGTGCTCTTTGGCGGCATTACTTCTTCGGCATCCGCCACTGCAAAGAGCTCCTCGGCATCCACTTTATGCAGGGTGAACAGCGCACTGCAGCTGCCGCTGTCTATGGAGTTTTCAAAGGTGGTGAGGGATTCATTTCCGGGAATAAATCGAATGCGCTTATCCGTTTTTTGATCGGTGATGCCATACACGGGCTCCAGGATTTTCCGAGTTAAAATCATCGCGTCGAGCTGCTCGGATTTTGAATTGGAGTGATGGGATTGCTTCAACCTGAGCGAATACCATCCTGAGGCTATTCGCATGCCCCACAGGCGCTTTTCGTCAGGGACGATTCGGGTATTTTCTTTTGTTATTACAAAATCAGCAGAAAGTTGTTCGAGAAGTTCAGCTTCATCCCGAGGGCAGCCTATGGTGATAAGCCTGTGAAAAGGCTGAATTTCGAGTTGCTCTGCCGGCATGATCATCGCAAGGGTGTAGTTGTACAAAGCAGCGGGATCGTAATTGTCTGCAGCTGCCCTTTTCTTTTGCCCCAGAAGCGCCGAGCTGGCCATGCGGTGGTGCCCGTCTGCGATGTAGAGGTCGTCGATACCGGCAAAAGATTTTTGGATCTTGGAAACAATCGCGGGTTCACGGATCGCCCAGAGTTGGTGGCGGTGTCGATCGGTGGTGGTAAAATCGCATTCGGGCCTTGCTGTTGTGCGGGCGCCGATCAGCGTTTTGATCTCGGCGTTGTTTTCACGATAAGTGAGGAGCACAGGTTCTGCATTGAATCCGCAAGTGTCGAGGTATTTGCTAAATATTTCCTCCCTTAAAGTAATGGTGTGCTCGTGGATTTTTATCCGGCCTGCAAAGTAGTCGTCGATGGATACACCGCATATGATTCCGGTAAATACTCCGATTGGTGTCACCTGCCTGTAGATGTAAAAAGCTGCAATCTCGTCTGACACCAATATGCCCTCTGAGCAAAACTCTTCATAGCGGTGCTTCACCTTTTCAAACCTTGCAATGGTATTTGGCCTGGTTCGTTTTGCCTGTCCGAATTCGGGATTGATGATGTGTATAAATGAAAAGGGGTTTTCAATGAGTTTTCGTTTCAGATCGACCGGTTTATAAGACACGTAGGAGCGAGATGCTACAAGGTGCGCCACGTGTGCAGGGGGTCTGACTGCTTTAAACGGGATGATTTTTGCCATAGGTTGAGTAGATGGGAATGCGAAAGTAGTGACTTTGGGAGTAACCTGAGTATGTTAAAAACAAAACCCCCGCGCAATGAGCGCGGGGGTTCTGCAGATTTTAAAGAATCAGTCAGCCTTATCTGGCAATCATGAACTTGTCAATGACCACTTCAGAAGGCGTTGTCAACCTGTAAAGGTAAACTCCATTCGGTAGGAATCCACCGTCAAATTCGAGGCGGTACTCCTGTCCCGGGTTGGTTACCTGACGGAAGAGCGTTCTCACCAATCGACCGCTCATGTCGTATACTTCAAGCGTAGACATTTCTTCAACAGGGTTGGTGAATGTCACGAATGAAGGACCAGCAGTCGGGTTGGGTGAAGATCCGAGCTCTATACCCTCACAGTTAGCAAGTGTAACTGTAACCGGATTAGAGATTGCAAAACAACCTTCGATATCACTTTCAAACTGAGTGTTCGGACTTACCACCGTACCATTCTGATATGCGAGGTGACGCACCTGGTATGTTCCGGCAGGGTACGGATTCAGGTTAAATGTGGGGCTGAATTGTGCTGCCACAATCGGGTTGCCAGGCGCATTTATATCAACAAGGCCGAAAGCGCTGTTGTCGCCTGTTGCATCTGTAATTTCGACAGAAATACTGGTTGCTGCTCCTTCACCTTTACAAACGGTGGTTGGAGAAGTCGCACTCAATACACCTGCTTCGGGTGCATCACTCAGCGTTATGAAAATCTGGTTGGAGGCAGCATCCCAGCAACCTTCTAAATTCAACACTTGACCTACCGTAGATACACCTGCGAGGTTCACATCATCCTCATATCGGATGTAGTGAATTCTGTAGGTTCCCGGCGCGTAATCGTCGAGATCAAAAAGTGAATTGTTCACCCTTGAGTCGAGGATATTTCCGTTGCTGTCCAACAGACCCCAGCGTGCATTCGTTCCGGAAGCTCCCGAAACTTCTACGTCCACTGTCTGATCAGATCCTGTACCCACACAAAGACTTGTGGTGGTCAGGGCAGTCAGGGTGCCTCCATCTGCTGTACATCCGGCAGGAGGACAAGTCCAGTCTACACCTCTTGCGTGAGCAGAGGCCGATCCCGTGATGCCGCCTTCGCAGGTCGGGCTGGAATGGGTGTAGAAACGAATCGTGCCGTCCACATTAGAAGTCCAGTCATAAGGAGCTGTACCGAAGTCGATGATCGAATCATTCACGTCCGTAATGGTCACGTAGAATGTTTCGATATCTCCTGTATGATTGTTCACCGAGAATGTGAATTCTTGTCCGGCACTTACGTTATTAACTGTGCTGTATTCATTTACCCATGAATTTGTGACTTCGTCAAAGCCTTCGCTCTCATCATCACAGCTTGCATCAATGGTACCAAAAGAATTACCGTTTGTACAACCGGCGAAAACCGCAGGCACACATTCGCAATCCGCGTCAACCTCACCGAAATCTCCGTCTGCATCGCAGGCGTCTCCGATGTTGGCTTCCAGGTCTTGGCAGTCAAATGCATCACAAGTGAGCTCGAGGGTGAAATCACCTTCGTTATCGCTAAAGCCGTGCACCAGCACGTAGTAAGTTTCATCTGCTGAAACTTCGGCTTCGAGGTAAGAGGCGCCACCTGAACCGCAATTGGTAAAGCTGTCGTCATTTCCATCAACACAGGTGAGGTCGTCGCAAGAACCCGAGAAAACGCGAATCTTGCTGTCGAAATCTGTGTCGCAGAGATCGAACGTTGCGAATCCTGAGGCATCAGGGGTGAAAGTAAACCATACTCCTCCGCCTGTTCCGTTGTTTGTTCCGCAAAACGGAAGGTCATCGTTAGAAGCACCGATGGTCGAACCCGACGTCAGGCTTCCACACTCAATAACCACCGCATTTTCACAAGTTTGATTTTCTGAGGTGGGAACGCCTCCTGTGCATTCGCAATTCTCATCAACAGTGCTACCAATGGTACCGGCATCACCATCATCACACTCATCTCCGAAGTTGGCTTCGAGATCGGGACAGTCAAAAGTCAAGTCCGCACAAGTCCAGTCGATTTGGCGTGTGTGTGAAGACGCTCCTCCGGTAATGGTTCCGGCGCAGTTAGGTGCTCCGTGAACGAACAAGCGGAAGGTGCCTTCTACGGTTGAAGTCCAATCAAAAGGAGCAACTCCGAAAGCTAAAATTGAATTGTCGGTGTCAGCCACAGTCACATAGAATTCATCAATGTCGCCTGTATGACCAGTGATCGAGAAGGTGAACTCCTGGTCAATGCTGGCATTGTTGATTGTGTTGTACTCCTGTACCCATGATCCTGTGATGGTTTGTGAGCCTGAAGCCTCAGTATCGCAGTTCACATCTCTGGTTGCAAATGAGCTTCCCGTGGTGCATCCTGAGAATACTGCAGTAACACATTCGCAGTTTTCATTCAACTCTCCAAACTCTCCGTCTGCATCGCAGGCGTCTCCAATGTTGGCTTCCTCATCCTGACAGTCAAATGCATCGCATGTGAGGTCGAGGGTGAAGATTCCTTCGTTGGCTCCAAAACCGTGCACAAGCACGTAGTAAGTTTCATCTGCTGAAACTTCGGTTTCGAGGTAAGAAGCACCACCTGTCCCGCATTCTGCGGACAGATCATCGTTACCACCTACACAGGTGAAGTCGCCACAAGAACCTGTATACACACGGATCTTGCTGTCGAAGTCGGTATCGCAAAGGTCGAAGGTTGCAAGTCCTGATTCAGTAGGAGTGAAAGTGTACCATACACCTCCGCCTGTTCCGTTGCCGGTTCCACAGAATGGAAGGTCATCATTGGATGCACCGATGGTCGATCCTTCGGTCAGACTTCCGCACTCAATGTCCACAGCAGTTTCACAAGTTTGATTGTCCGCAGTAGGAATACCTCCTGTACATTCACAATCCTCGTCTACTGTGCTGCCGTTGGTACCGGGGTCGCCGTCATCACATGCATCACCGATGTTGGCTTCCAAGTCAGGACAGTCAAATAAGAACCCTTCTATTGTCAAGGTGTAAGGTGTCGTCTGAGGAGTTGGCCATGTAGAAATAACTACATAAATGGTCTCTCCTGCCGTCACGGGAAGCCCCGCAATATTTCTGGTTCCTGCACCTGACTGTATATCGTAAGCCAGGGTCTCATCAAACGGACATCCTTTGAAGACCCAAAGGCCAACCCAGGTGCCTATACTATCCAATGAGATTTCGAGCGCTCCATCCGCAGTAGCGGTGTACTCGTAGACTGCATCATCTCCATTGAGATATAAGCCGCTCCCTGAACCGTTGGAGATATCGGGGAAGGTAACACCTACGGGTAGATCAGTGCTTGAGTACACATCGTCGTAATTTTCGGTATTGTCCGTGGTAACATAAGGCAGGTCGCCAACTATGATGGGTTCAGCACATGAGGCTCCACCTGCAAGGCTGGTGCCCACACATTCACAATCGTCAGTGACAACAGTGTTAATGGTGGTGGGGTCATCATCATCACATTCATCTCCGATATTGGCTTCAAGATCGGGGCAGTCGAATGCAAAACCTGAACATACCCAATCAACACGACGGGTGTGTGAGGATGCTCCACCTGTAATACCACCTGTACAGGTTGGAGTTCCGTGTGTGTAGAATCGAATGGTACCGTCAACTGTAGATGTCCAATCAAACGGAGCAATACCCGCGTCCAAAATCACATCGTTCACATCTGTAATGGTTACATAGAATACATCAATGTCACCTGTGTGGTCCGGAGTAGAGAAAGTGAATTCCTGGTCTACACTCGCATTGTTGAGCGTGGTGTACTCATTCACCCAGGAACCTGTGGCTTGATAAAAACCGGTACCTGCATTGTCACAATTGACGTCGCCTGTCAGGAACTGACTACCATTGGTACATCCCGCGAATTCAGCTGCAACGCAGTTACAATCTTCGTCTACTTCACCGAATTCTCCGTCAGCATCGCAAATATCGCCGATGTTGGCATCGAGATCGGGGCAGTCGAATGAACCACAAGTGAGGTCGAGGGTGAATACTCCTTCGTTTCCGCCAAATCCGTGTACGAGGATGTAGTAAGTTTCACCTCCTGTAAGATCTGTGGCCAGGTAAGATGCGTTTCCTGCGCCACACTGGGCGAAGCTGTCATCATTACCACCTACGCAGGTGAAGTTTTCACATGATCCCGTATATACGCGGATTTTGCTGTCAAAATCAGTGTCGCAAAGGTCGAATACTGCGGGGCCCGAAACATCAGGAGTTACCGTGTACCATACACCTCCACCTGTACCGTCGCCTGTTCCGCAGAAAAGCACGTTGTCAGACGCTGCACCGAAGGTTGTACCGGAGGTTAAGCTTCCGCATTCAATCGGAATGGCTGTTTCACAGGTTTCGTTGGTGATCACAGGAACTCCTCCCGTACATTCACAGTTGTCATCAATTGTGGTCAGGAAGGTATCGGGGTTTCCGTCATCACAGGGTGCTCCCACATTGGTCTCAAGGTCGGGGCAGTCAAATTCTGCCTCTTCGATAACAAGTGTGAAATCGATCGCCTGAGGAGCAGGGAAGGTAGATACCACGAAAAAGTACATTTCACCCGCTTCTACAGGAAGGCCTTCAATAGCCCGTCCCGCGCCGTCTGTTGCGGTGTGATAAGCAACCACCTGGTTGAAGTCAGGGCAACCTTTCATCACCCAAAGTCCTGCCCACGTGCCGTGGTCGGAAAGGGTGACATCCAGTGATTGATTGGCCGGAGCAATGTAGCGGAATACCGCGTCATCTCCGTTGAGGTATGTTCCCCCGCCCGTTCCTGTGGACAAATTGGGGAACAATGGTCCACCTGCGGGAAGGTCGGCCGATCCGTATATATTGAGGAAGTTTTCCGTATTGCTTGTCAAGGAGAAAGGCAGTGCCGTTACATTAACAGGACTAAAGCATGAAGCACCTGCAGGAAGGGTTAATCCTCCGGTACATCCGCAATTTTCATCCACCGTTGTGTTGATGGTAAAGATGTCACCATCATCACAAGGATCTCCGATGTTGCCGTCAAATTCAGGACAGTCAAACACAAATTCTTCAATGGTCAGGGTATATGGTGTAGCTTGAGGAAGCGGATTGGTTGAGATCACCACATAGATGGTTTCTCCTGCTTCTACAGGGAGTCCCTGTATGCTTCTCGTTCCTGCACCGGTCTGAATATCATAGGCCAATGTTTCGGTAAACGGACAACCTTTGAACACATAAAGACCAACCCAGGTATCAATGTTTTCCAGGGTGATTTCCAGGCCTCCGTCGGCTGTTACCACGTACTCATATACCGCATCGTCGCCGTTGAGGTAGAAAGCACTTTGGGCACCGTTTGAAATGTCGGGGTATGTTACACCCGCGGGCATGTCTGTGTTGGAATAGGTATCATCGTAATTGGCCGTGTTGTCGGTTGTGTTGTACGGCAGACTCTCCACAAAGATGGGATCGTCGCAAGATGCACCCGCGCCGAGGATCGCTCCCTGACATTCGCAATTTTCGTTGATAACGTCATTGATGGTCTCGGGGTTGTCGTCATCGCAAAGGTCACCAATGTCGGCAGACAGCGCGGGACAATCGAAGAAAAACTCTTCAATGGTCAAGGTATATGCTGTAGACTGGGGGAGTGGGTTGGTTGAAATCACCACGTAAATGGTTTCGCCCGCCACCACAGGAAGGGCTTCAATGTTTCTGGTTCCTGCACCTGTTTGAATATCGTAGGCCAAGGTTTCAGTAAATGGACAATCTTTAAATATGTAAAGACCAACCCAGGTATCTATACCTTCCAAGGTAATCTCGAGTCCTCCGTCTACTGCGGCGGTGTATTCGTATACCGCATCGTCGCCGTTGAGGTAAAAACCACTTTGGAAACCTGTAGAAATGTCAGGATACGTAACGCCTGCAGGCATATCCGTATTCGAGTAGGTATCTTCGTAATTCGCAGTGTTATCCTCAGTGGTGTAAGGCAAAATGTCAACGACGATAGGGTCGTTGCATGATGCGCCTGCACCTAGTAAAGTACCTACACATTCGCAATTTTCGGTAATCAGGTCATTAATTGTGTTAGGGTCACCATCGTCGCAAGCTTCGCCAATGTTGGCAGACAGCGCGGGGCAATCAAAAACAAATTCTTCTACAGTAATCTCGTAAGGAGTATTTGCTGTTTGCGTCTCCCAGGTCGATACCACTATATACAGGGTTTCACCGGCTTCAACAGGCAATTGCGATATACTTCTACTTCCTCCTACGGTGGAGGTGCTGTAAGCCAAACGCTCAGTGAACGGGCATTCTTTCAGAACGATCAATCCCGTCCATCCAACAACGTTGTCGAGGGTAATTTCCAGCCCACCTGTCGCGGCCGCAGTGTACTCGTAAACCGCTTCAGGGCCCGAAATGTACAGACCTGAACCCGTTCCGTTTGAAATTGCGGGGTAGGTAGTAGCCGTTGGCATGGTTTCCACGCTGTTTGCGTAGTTTATGGTATTGTCGGTCGCAGTGAAAGGAAGTGATTCAATGACAATGGGGTCACCGCAAGAGTCACCAGGACCGCCAAGTTGTCCTTCACATTCGCAATCCTCAGTGATGGCATCGCCAAATGTAAGTGGATCATCATCATCGCATGGGTCGCCGATATTCGCAAATATAGCGGGGCAATCCTGCTCTCCGCAAGTTACAATTCTGTCGTGACCCACGTTTTCGCCATTACAGGCATCGCTGAGGTGGGTGTAGAAACGCACTGTTCCCGTGATATCTGATGTCCAGACAACCGGACCGGTTCCAAAGGCCAAAGCCGTTGTACCTGTAGCGTTGCTTACGGTGATGTAGTGCGAAGGTACACTTGAAGTAAATATGTACTCTTCGTCTTCCACAACGTTCACCGTGGAGTATTCATCAGTCCAGGAACCGCCTTGGGCAGTGCCCGATCCATCGCAGACGGGGGTGATGGTTCCAAACGAGCCTCCACTTAAACATTGTGCGTTTGCACCAACGCTGGTTAAAAAAAATAGGGCCAGTGTGCAGCAGACTCCCATCGCTCTGGTAAAATGCATCTTCATAATCAATGAATTTGGTTAAAAATTTGGTTTGAAGAACTTGAGTATCAAGTCAAAATTCTCGCTTAACGAAACAAAAAAGCCGACAAATAAGCTAAAATCTGACATGAAGGTACTGCGATTTGATCGTAAAAACAAAAATTAGCAAAATAAAAGT
>JAIVHQ010000348.1 GCA_020200995.1 Flavobacteriales bacterium | reverse complement strand
CTTTTCGCATCAGCGAATCCGAGACACAAACCCACATTTTCACCAAGCAATGACTAAAACCCTCAGAAATCAATGCAAGTATTCAGGCGGTGAATGGTGTTAAAAACTTCCTATTTAACACGCCATAAATGGATTGCGATACTGAGCCATGTCGAAAATCACTAATTCCATTTTAATTCTTCACGAAAAGGATAATTTTCGCTACATTGACAACGGTGAGATTGTGTCAAAAATTTCCAACAATTACCCTTTCAATCATATAAAAAGCACTGAGCAAAAAAATGATTTCAGCAGTATCGCGGTCACAAGATCTCCTCGACAGGAGAAAAAACATAGTCGCCAATGGCGTGGGCGTCTTCAACACAGCCACTGTAAAGCATGCAAAAGGAGCCATCATCACAGACGTCGACGGACGGGAATTGATAGATTTTGCCAGAGGAATAGGCGTTGTCAATGCGGGGCACTGCCCCGAACCGGTGGTGGAAGCCATTCGCGAACAAGCGGGTAAGTACCTTCACACCAGTTTTAATGTGGTGACCTATGAGCCCTACATCAAGCTCTGCGAAGAGCTCGCTGAAATCTTACCGCACGGTGAGCACACCAAAGCCATGCTGATCAGCACCGGAGCTGAGGCGGTTGAAAATGCCATCAAAATAGCCCGACAAGCCACGAAGAGACCTGCCGTCATATGTTTTAACGAAGCCTACCACGGCCGCACATTGATGGCCATGAGCCTCACCAGCAAGGTGAATTACAAAACAGCCTCGGGGCCGTTCGCGCCCGAGGTTTACCGCATTCCATTCCCGAATTTCTACAAATACCACGGAAAGCAGGAAATGGACGAATTTGTAGAGACTGAACTCATGAGGTTGCGCGAAAGCGCTCATAGCCTCGTTGACATCCACAGCGTTGCGGCCATCATCATCGAACCCATTCAGGGGGAAGGCGGTTTTAACCCGGTTCCCCAAAAATACCTTGAAGGCCTGCGGGCTTTCTGCGATGAATACGGCGTGCTGCTCATCATGGACGAAGTTCAGAGCGGTTTTTGCCGCACAGGCCACTGGGCGAGCTGGCAGCACTACAAGGTGCAGCCCGATATCAGTACTTATGCCAAATCGATGGGGTCGGGTTTGCCGATTGCCGCAGTTCTGGGCAGGGCCGAAATTATGGACGCTGCCGCACCCGGCACCATCGGAGGCACCTACATAGGTAGCCCCGTGTGTTGCGCAGCTTCATTGGCCACCATCCAACTCATGAAAGACCTGAACCTGAACCAACGGGCCATTGAAATTGGAGACATTGTAACGTCGCGAATGAAGAAGTTACAACACGAAATACCGGATATCGGCGATGTGCGCGGTATCGGTGCCATGATCGGAATTGAATTTGTGAAAGACGGCAACCCCGGCGCACCGAATACAGCGCTCTGCGATAAAATTGTAAAAGGCTGCGCTGCGGATGGGTTGATCCTGCTCAGTGCGGGAACACACAAAAATGTGATCAGGATCCTCTCTCCCCTCGTCATCACCGACGAGGAATTGAACCGGGGATTGGACATTCTGGAAAATCGGATTCGAGAAAGCATTTAGCCTTTTTAAAATACGAGCATCGAACCGTTCCGAATTCGGAGCAGTCGATCAAATACGGTGTCCTTAAAAAGCTTAAGCGCCAAAACCAAACAAGAATTAAATAATTACAAATGAGACCATTTGCAATAGCAGGAATACAAATGAAAGTTTCGGCAGTCGCATCGAATGTACCGATGATGAAGGTGAAACTGGATATAGCGATGAGTCTTTACCCTTGGGTAGAGATGGTAGTGTTCAGCGAGCTGAACGGATATGGCCCCCTGACGCATACAGCGCAGGAAGTTCCCGGAAATTTTGAAGCTGAGATGCAGGCCATGGCCAAAAAGCACGGAATCTGGTTGATCCCGGGATCCATTTTTGAAAAAACTGAAGGCGCCACTTACAACACCGCTACGGTGATCAATCCGGAAGGAGAAATCGTGACCCGATACAGAAAAATGTTTCCATTTTTTCCATACGAGGTGGGCGTCACGCCCGGTTCGGAGTTTTGCGTATTTGACGTGCCCGGGGTCGCCAGGTTTGGCCTTTCCATTTGTTACGACATGTGGTTTCCCGAGACGGTGCGCACCCTCGCAGTGATGGGCGCGGAAGTGATACTTCACCCTACCATGACGGGCACCATCGACCGCGACATCGAATTGTCCATCGTTCGGGCCATGGCGGCTGTGAACCAATGTTACTTTTTCGATGTTAACGGACTGGAATCCGGCGGCAGCGGAAGGTCTATCGTGTGCGGGCCCGACGGTCGCGTGATATACCAGGCCGAAGGCAATGAAGAGATTTTTCCGCTGGAGCTGAATATAGAACGGGTGCAAAGAAGCAGGGAGCTGGGAGTACTCAGGCTGGGACAACCGCTAAAAAGCTTTAGGGACCACATCGGTCAGTTTGGAATCTACACGCCGGGGGCGCACCTGCCCTACCTGCAGTCATTGGGTCCGCTGATCAAACCCACCAAGCTCGACACCCTGGCAAAATTAAAAATGCAGGAAGATCAGGTTACAGCCCAGGCGCATCCTGCAGCGTATAAAGGATTCGGTGAGTAATAAAAAACATAAAGTATAACATGGGAGGAACGACATCAAACAAACGAAAGAAAGAGAAGACGGTAAATTGCGTGAGCTGGTTTGAAATCCCCGCGCTCAATTTTGAGCAGGCCCTGAATTTCTACAACAACATCTTTGAAACAGAGATGGAAAAAAACATCAACGGTAATTATGCCATGGCTTTTTTTCCTGTGGAAAACGGTGTGGGCGGCGCCATTGTGGCCGGCCCGGGAAGCACCCCCGGCGATTCGGGTCCTTTGATTTATCTCAATGCCGGCCACGATTTCAATACCGTGCTGAACCGCGTGGAATCGGCGGGCGGCAGGGTGGTCATGCCAAAAACATTTATTGG
>JAIVHQ010000347.1 GCA_020200995.1 Flavobacteriales bacterium | reverse complement strand
AAAGAAGTCAATGATTTCATTGATTTCCTCAAATCGAAATCCGATATGAGCCAAAAGCCAATGAAAAAAAGAAAGGCGGGATTGGCCAAGGGACTCATTAAAATGAAAGATGATTTTGATGAGCCCCTGGATGATTTTAAAGAGTACATATAATGAAGTTACTCATTGATACCCATGCAGTCATTTGGTTTATCACTGAAGATAAAGAGCTGCCCCGAAAGGTAAAGTCGATTATCGAGGATAGAGAAAACAGTTGCTATGTAAGTATTGCATCACTTTGGGAAATGGGTATCAAATATGCTTTAGGAAGGCTTGAATTGAAGCCGAATCTCAAGAAGATTTTCGAATTGATTGACGACAGCGGTATTACAATATTACCCATAACAAGTGCTCATATACTTAGGGGATCAACTTCTTGATAACAGCACTGCCAATGATCGCCCTGAGTGCGTAGTGGCAGGCGGTGTCATAAATCTCCTTGTCGAAAATGCCAAACCCGATGAGCCGGGATAGATCCAATCCCACCTCGTCGATGCAACAAATGATGGGATTTACATATTGACACCTGCAATGGCCCAATTTCACCCGGAGAAGTGAAGATATTATCACTTTGTTGAGTGAGGCAAGAAACCGTTATTTCTGAACTACTATTTTTGGACATTAAAAACGTCCTTTTCTTTCCTTTCCAATCCTCTGACCGATCAACATGAAGCAAATTCTCTACCTTCTCCTCCCACTGCTCCTGCTCTACGCATGTCAGGACAGTAGACCAAAAGTCCTGGAGATTGATTTCAGCACCAACTACAAGTTTGCCGCTGAAATAGAGGAGCGGCTGCGCACTGACACCATGCCTTGGAAGTATCAGTCCGCCGCCGCCGACTACGCCAACAAAGGCGATTACAAAAATGCTTTGCTGCAATGGGATTTGGGCATGCGTCCGCAGGAAAGGAGTTACAGCTCTCACGAGGTGGATTCCGTCATGCGCACATACACCCTCGTCAATGCCGGGGAATACATTGCGCGGGAAGCGCAGAAGACTAGGGTGGTCATCATCAATGAAGCCCACCACAATTCCATGCACAGGGCTTTTACAAGGCCATTGCTCAGGGAGCTGTTCGCACTGGGATATTCGAACTTGGGCCTCGAAGCCCTCCATACCGATTCCGCCCTCAACGGACGCGGATATCCCATCCAAAGTTCCGGCTATTACTTACAAGAGCCACAGTTTGCCCTTTTGGTTAGGGATGCTTTGGACTTGGGATACCACGTATTTGCCTACGAGCACACCGATGAAGGCGGGGGCAAGCCAAGGGAAATTGGCCAGGCCAAAAACATTCAAAAAGTGATAGATGCGAGGCCCAATGAGAAGTTCCTCATACATTGTGGCTTTGCGCATGCCCTTGAAGGCAATTACAGCCCTTGGGAAAAAGCCATGGCCGGGAGGTTGGCCGAATACACCGGCATCGATCCGCTTACCATCAATCAGGAATTTTACAGCGAAAAAAGCAAGCCCGCCTACGACCATCCGCTTTTAAAGGCGCTTGAACTCGAAGAGGCTTCCGTCTTGCTCGACCAAAACAGCAAAGCCATAAGCTACGAGCGCGGCGAAGCCCATACGGATATTGCCGTTTTGCACCCCACCACCCAATACCTTGATGGCAGGCCCCATTGGTTGTTCGCAAACGGAAACAAGAAAGTGAGCATTTCACTGAAGGACGTCGATATAGTGTACCCCGTCATGGTGATGGCCTTCCAAAAAGGCGAGGATATCCGTGAAGCCATTCCGGCGGATATTACAGAAGTGCAACACAAGGATGAGCCTTGCACGCTCGGACTGAAGCCTGGCGAATACACCATTGTGGTGTACAATGGAACGCAGGCGATGCAGTTTGAGAAAAGGGTGAAGTGATGGACAAAAGACTTATTGAAATGAAAGACGATTCTGATGAGCCTCTCGAGGATTTCAAATTTGATATTTGACGACTGTTACAGGCCAACTTTTTGTGAGAAGTAAGAAGTTTCAAATGACTAAAACCAAATGGCTCTGCATTTTCTTAATCGCAGGAGTAGCGGGTTATTACTTTTACCCGGAAAATAAGCTTCCCGACGACTCTCAGATTGACCGCTTGGTAGTGACCAAGTCGAAAAGACAGCTCGCAGTATATTCCAAGGGTACATTACTAAAGACTTACAAAGTTTCACTCGGCAGGGTTCCTGAAGGCGATAAAGAATTTGAAGGGGATATGAAGACGCCGGAAGGAATTTATTTCATCAATGATAAAAACCCAAACAGCGGGTATCACAAAAACTTAGGCATCTCATACCCCAACCAAAGGGATATTGAACATGCCCGTAGCCATGAGAAACCTGCGGGAGGAGACATTAAAATCCACGGTTTGCGCAATGGCATCGGCCTTGTCGGCAAATTTCACCGATGGTTTGATTGGACGATGGGCTGCATAGCCGTCACGAACGATGAAATGGACGAGTTGTACGAAGCGGTGGAAGTGGGAACGAGCATAGAAATAAGGCCCTAAAATTGTTCAGGGTCGATTAAACTTTGGTCGGGAATATTAAAACTTGAATTTTCAATTCTTACCAAAACACACAGAAGTAGAGCAAGAATCACCTGAAATTTCTTAAATTTGATACATGCATCACCTCAACGAAATCATCACAATAAATCCGGAAATTCTTGGAGGACAACCTGTTTTCAAAGGCTCACGCGTCACCGTAGAATCACTCTTCGACTATCTGGAAAGCGGCGAAACACTTGACGCTTTTTTAGAGAATTTCCCGACCGTGCAGAGGGATCAGGCATTGGCAGTCATGGTCATCGCAGCGAAGTTAATGTCGTCGAAAAATCTCATAGACCTCTATGAAACTGCTGCTTGATGAAAATTTGCCCAAGAAATTAAGACTTGATTTTATTGAATTCGAGGTTTACACGGTTGCTGAAATGGGTTGGGCAGGAAAAACGAACGGCGAATTACTC
>JAIVHQ010000346.1 GCA_020200995.1 Flavobacteriales bacterium | reverse complement strand
GGCTTTAGAAGCATCGTCATTGGCAGGGATCGGGAAGTCCACTTTCGTGGGGTCTGAGTTGGTATCGACCATAGCAAAAGTTGGAATGTTCAACTTTTTGGCTTCCAAAAGGGCAATGTTTTCACGGTTGATGTCAACGATGAAAATGGCCGAAGGAATTCGGGTCAGGTCAGCGATGCTTCCGAGGTTCTTCTCGAGCTTCGCTCGCTGACGCGATACCTGAAGTCGCTCTCGCTTGGAGAGGTTGTCCATGGTTCCGTCTTCGAACATCTTATCGATCATGCTCATTTTGCGAACAGCTTTGCGCACGGTGGCAAAGTTGGTGAGCATTCCACCCGACCAGCGCTCGGTAACGTAAGGCATGCCGGTGGGCTTGATCTTCTCGTCGACGATGAGCTTCGCTTGCTTCTTGGTAGCTACGAAAAGGATCTTCTTTCCGCTGCGTGCAATCTGCTTGGCTGCGTTGCAGGCTTCGTCGAGCTTGTGAACGGTTTTGTTGAGGTCGATGATGTGGATTCCCTTCTTCTCTCCGAAAATGTACGGAGCCATGTTGGGGTTCCACTTGCGCTTGAGGTGACCGAAGTGTACTCCGGCGTCGAGCAATTCTTTAAAGCTTTGTTCTTGGTCTACTGCAGACATGTTGTGTTTTGTTTACGTTCGTTAAAAAACAATTGACGGGTAGCTCAGTGAAGAGGTCCCGCCAATTTGGATACTAAACAAGCGTCGAAAAATATTAACGCTTACTAAATTGAAATTGCTTACGGGCTTTGGGCTGACCGAATTTCTTGCGCTCCACCATACGTGGGTCACGTGTCATCAGGCCTTCCGCCTTGAGAAGGGTCTTTAATTCGGGGTCAATTTCCACCAATGCGCGGGCAATGCCCAGACGAATGGCTTCGATCTGTCCGGTAATGCCGCCGCCTTTCACGTTCACTTTCACATCGTATTTTTCAACGGTGTCGGTGAGGCTGAAGGGTTGGTGCAGACGGTACTGCAGGGGCATTGTCGGAAAGTACTCTTTAAAGTCGCGGCCGTTCACGGTGATTCCGCCGGTGCCGTTCTGAAGGTACACGCGCGCTACGGATGTTTTGCGGCGACCAATGGTATTGGTAATCTCCATTACTTGATGGTATTAAGGTCAATGGTTTTGGGCTTTTGGGCCTCGTATTTGTGATCGGGGCCTACCACCACGTGCAGGTTGGTGTAGAGCTTGCTTCCCAAACGGTTTTTGGGCAACATGCCTTTCACGGCTTTCTCCACCAATGCCATCGGCTTGCGCTCGAGGATTTCTTTGGCTCGGAGTTCGCGCTGCCCGCCGGGGTAACCCGTGTGGCGGATGTAGGTCTTATCGTTCATTTTGTTTCCCGTGAGCACCACCTTTTCGGCGTTCAACACAATTACATTGTCGCCACAATCAACGTGGGGCGTGTAATTGGTTTTGTGCTTTCCGCGAATCATTTTTGCAACCTTGCTGGCCAGGCGGCCCAGGTGCTGTCCGTCGGCATCTACCACGACCCATTGCTTGTCAGCGGTCTCTCGGTTGGCCGAAATCGTTTTGTAACTTAGTGTATTCACTGTGCTTAAGCTATTTAACAGTAATGCTTCCCCAAATTGGGGGTGCGAAGATAAAACTTATTTTTCTCTACACAAAGGCTTGTGCAAAATAATCATCCTTTGCCCCGGCCCTCCCCGCTCCCGAACCGGCTTATTCCCGAGTCATCATGGAATGTTCGAAGACTAAAATGTCGACGTGGTAAAAGTGGGTTGTGACACAATTCTGACGCGGCGGCAAATGTCGGGATTTTAGCTGGGGTGGCGGGGATTATTTTTGGGCACTTGTTAGAGCGGATGTGTCAAGGTAAGGGAGTGCACTGCTACAAGCGGATCGGTTGCACCGTTCCATTTTTGGCAGTACCGAAGCATGAATCTTCACTTTCGCTATTACAAAGCACTTACAACCCGGTAGCCATGGCCTCACAGGAGTCGCTTACCGACTTGGCATTCCAAGTGGCTTTTGCGCAGCTCACCTACCCGACCGTATCCAACGGATCGCGCGTGAATTAAAAAGCGAGGAGCACATTCCACCTTGCATTATTCAGGGTCTGCAAATAAAATCGAGTGTCTGGTCTTTAGGGTTCGATAGCAAGGTGTTACACTGAGCCTGCCGAAGTGCTTGCGAAGGCCTCAAAACCGCAGTCCCGCCGCGGCGGGATGAGGATTTTGGGGCCGAGCATAACGCAGCTCTTGGGCTCTAAAGACAAACACTACTGGGAAGCCGTAGCCCCCTCTGCGAGCTGCGCCTTCACACTCTCCCGTGTTTCGGGCTTCATCATCCACCACATCGTTGCGTTGTGGTTGTTTACATAGAGCACGTGTACCTCTTTGTCGGGGTGTTGCTTGTGGTATTTCCGGACTTCTTTCAAAAGCTTGCGCGAAGGCCTAACCATGTAGTCGTTGATAAACAATACTGCATAGTAATCAGCTTTTGGCAAGTCGGCCGCCGCGAAATCACTGCCGTTGAGCCGGCGGATATGTTTCAGAAAAAAGGAAAGGCTGTCGTCCTCGACATCTTTAAGTTCCGCAATTGGTCGCGGCGGAAATTCATCAAAAGCTCCCTCTACATTCCAGCTCATCGGGATGGGCGGATCGAGGTAGCAATTGACCAATTTGAAAATCGGGCTGCCGTCGGCAGTGAAGTAGCGCACATGGACAGGCTGAAGATCATCTTTTCTATTTCGCGCCATGACTCCGACCGCAAGGCTGTCTTCGCGGTTCAATGGGCCTTCGGGAAAAACACTGTCCATTTCTGATTTATAACCCTCCACAACCGCATGCTTATACGACGCAGTATCGAGCACAAATGCCTGATCCGTCAGCACACCTTTTTTCTCAAAATCCTGGGCTATCTCCTCAGGCCCCATCCATGTGAATTTCATCTTTATACCTGCAAAAGTTCGGTAAAAAGCGCGGTAGCTCAGGTTGCAACCCGAAAGCGCGCACA
>JAIVHQ010000345.1 GCA_020200995.1 Flavobacteriales bacterium | reverse complement strand
ATCGAGCTGTCGGTCAGTAATTTTACAAGATCGTCCATGGCTGCTGCGTTTTGGATTTATGTGCCGAAGCAAGTGCTGTGGCTCTTTCGAAGATATGGTTTTTCTGCCACATGCAGATGAGAATAAAGATGAGCGTGATGGGCCAATTAGAACGGTGAATGAAGTTTGATTCAGATTCGAGTCTGCGGTACGGGTGTTGGCCTGCTTGTCTGACCGCCTGTGGGCGGCACTGAAGGAAGCAGTAGGGTACAGGTGCAATGGAAACTGTCTTGACTTTAACGGGAGAGATGGTCGAACCAAGCCTAACTAATTACGGGCAGCACCCTCTCTTTTAATAGTTCCTGTCATTTTCAGTGTTGTCTTAAAACCCACAATATTCTAAATAGAAACAATGATACAAACAGGATAAAGGGAAGAATTCCAAACAACTTAATTTTCAAGTTCAGGCAGCTCCAGTTAAAACCCGTTACAATCATCATAATGAATGAAAGTATGAGCGATAGTAATGTCAACGGAACAATTAGACCCATATTAAGTGAAAAATTGTGTGGAGCGTAGCCTGGATTGATTCCGAATAGTTCCTGTCTGAAAAAGCCGAATGTAAATGCAACTACTTGGAGTAAAATTGATAGAGTATTTACACATATAATAATTTTGGATGTTCTAAGTCGTCTTAGCATAAAATTCTATTGCCCTCTGCTCTTTTATTTCACATTACGTGTGCATTTAAGCGGTGTGAGCTTATAATGTACATATTTCTACAAAAATCAATTGAGCATTAGATCACTAGTAACCTCCTCAATCCATATACCCGCCTCAAATCGCCTTCGTCTCGTTGAAATGAGGAAACGCTTCCCGCTCCGTTTCTTGCCCCAGAAATTCAGCAAGCTTTTTGAAGCCTTTTTTATCCCTTACATCCAATATTATAAAATCATCCGCCGATCGGTCTTTAAAGTAATCCAGCACAAATGCTTTGTGTTTCCGGAAAGCCTCCAATTCAATCGCGAGGTCAGGGTGTGCCCCCGTGGTTTTTAATTTCCAGTTGCGGAGCGATTGCTGCCATGACTCCTCATCCCTGGTCAGGTAGATGAATTTACTGTTCGGGAATTCCCTGTCGAGGATGGGAATCATGTCTTCTTTGAGCCAAGGCAAATCGTCGAATGAATCGAATCTCGCGGTGTATTTGAGTACTTTATCTATCTGATTCTTTTTGTAATACTTACGCCACACCTTTTTATTGAACGAACTGTTCCTGTAGCCGAGCATTTCCAATGACTTGCCTATGGTGGTGGTGCCGGTCTTGTTGTACCCGATGCAAAAGACCTTGCCGGTGTAGGTGGGCTTTCTGAACATCAGGGCCATTTCCATGTAGACCTTCTTGACCTGAGACAATGTCGACCTTACCAATTTTTTCATGCACCTTAATGTTCCACAGACCGTCCTGCAGCGATCGTGCTTTCAAAGCTAAGGTACATTTTTGCACTTAGGGGAATGCAACGGGATAAGAACCCGAAAAAGTTGTGTGCGTCGCATTAATGCAGGAGGCCAGCGCCTGCATTATTGAGTGAGGTCGGACTGTTCTTGAAAAGCTTGTGCAGTCAATGAGCCGTTGCATTTTTCAAATTGCAACGTCAGTCTTCTGTTAAGCAGGCCGGCGATTCACTTCACGTACACCGTTTTTCTGTTCACAAATTCCATCATGCCGTCTATGGCCAATTCGCGTCCGTATCCCGAATGCTTGGTGCCGCCGAAGGGGAGACGGGGGTCTGATTTCACCAATTCATTCACAAAATAGGCTCCGTCGCTCACGCGGTCGGCGTATTCGAGGGCTTTGTCTGTGTCTTTCGTGAAAACGGTGACGCCCAGTCCAAACTTTGACTGTTCTGAAAGGGAAAAAGCTTCGTCGACATCTTTGGCTTTGATCATGGCCGCGAGCGGTCCAAAGGTCTCTTCGTCAAAGGCCGCCATGCCGGGCTTCACATCCCCGAGGATGGTGGGCTCGTGAAAACAGTTGTCCTGTTCGCCTCCGAGTAGGAGGGTAGCACCCTTTGATACAGAGGCCTTCACTTGCTCGTTGAGTTGATCGGCAAGGTCTTTCCGCGCCAATGTCCCTACCTGTGTATCATCTGCCGTTGTATCGCCGACTTTGAGTTCGCGCACTGCGGCTGTGAATTTCTCGACAAACTCGTCGTAAACGGATTCGAGGAGGATAAAGCGCTTTGCAGCAATGCAGCTCTGCCCGCAATTGAGCATCCTGGCCATCACACCGGTTTTTACAGCCTGATCGATGTCGGCATCTTCGAGGACGATGAACGCATTGTTGCCACCGAGTTCCAACAGGCTTTTCTTGAGGTACTTTCCTGCGATTTGTGACACGGCCGATCCCGCCGGTCCGCTGCCGGTGAGCGTAACAGCCTTCACGGCGTCGTGGGAAATGATTTTTTCGGATTCGTCGTGGTGCACGATCAGGTTTTGAAATATCCCTTCCGGGAAACCTGCTTTGGCGAACACTTCTTCAATCTTGATGGCACAGCCGAAAACATTGGCAGCGTGCTTCAGCAATCCCGCATTGCCGGCGGTCAAAGTGGGTGCGGCAAACCTGAATACCTGCCAGAAGGGAAAATTCCAGGGCATGACGGCAAACACCGTCCCGATAGGATCGTGCCGCACAAAACTCTTTTGGGCATCGGTTTCCACGACTTCTGCTGCGAGGAATTCCTCCGCGTTTTCAGCGTAATAGTCGCACACCCAAGCGCATTTATTCACTTCGCTCCTCGATTCGGAGATGGGCTTCCCCATTTCGGCGGTGATCATCTGCGCGTATTCTTCCACATTGTCGCGAAGCACCTGACCGGCTTTTTTGATCAAACCGGCCCTGTAGGCAATCGGTTTTTGGCGCCAGCTTTTGAAAGCTTTCGCCGAAAGGTCAAGTTTCTGATCGAGCTTTGGCGCCAGCTTTTGAAAGCTTTCGCCGAAAGGTCAAGTTTCTGATCGAGCTCAGCCGAAGTGAGGGCGGTGTGTGTTCCAACGGTTTTTCCCGTGTAGGGATTGATGCTTTGAAATTCCATGTTGTAGTTTTCTAGTGAGGTTTAGGCGGAGAGAAATGTACGTTGTTACGTGAATTTCCATTATTTACTCTTACGTGTGTCACTGAATTCTTCTAAGGGCTTTGACGCGAAATTTGAAAGAACCTCCCGGAAATTCTGTCCGCGTGTGGCTAAGATTTCGCGCAGCTCTTGCAGTTGATCGGCGGATGCAGAAGAGTTGGAACATGACATGGCCCTCACAGGAGGATCCGCAAGCAGCTCCTGCCTGTCCAAAGAAACGGCAGCTCGTTTTCTAACCAATTTTTGATGGATGACGTCACTTTCGATTTCGACGGGGACTGAAGGTTGCACTGCCACCGGCTCATAGCTGATCAATTTGTACAGCTCCCGGAAATCAGCAAAGGATTGACGGACGGTAACCTGCGGCCAACGCATTTCCACAATGCCTTCAGCCGGCTTGTACACCGCAGTAAAGAGTGTTCCAAAACCCTCTTTGAACGAGGTGTTGTACAGCGGCTTTTGCAAAAATGAGTCGGCGATGCTTCGCGCGTCCACGTCTTTTCGGGCCAGCAAATTTTCCAGAAAGGCAGATCGCTCGAGGGTTTTGTTGAAAGCCGCATTCTCGGGCCAGTCGATGGATTCCTGATGGTTTGTGGTGTAAGCCGCATCTGTTACCAAAGGCTGCTTGTCGGGCGCCAGCTGAACGGTTTTGAACTTTCCGGATTTGTCTACCACCGTCACGTTGTACGACATGTGCGAAGGAATGCGCAACAGGGCCGCTACAGCCTCTTCCACATTGCTGCAGAACTCGAGCACGTACCTCAGGATGACCGGAATTCCAAACCCCATCCCCACGGTCTTGCGCCCGCCAAAGGTCAGCGAAATGGCGAGGCCGTCTTCATTCATACCATCCAAGGCGCCGATCAGGCAATCGGTCGTGGCAATGACCTTTTTGCCATTCCAGGCACTGAGCAACTGTGTGCCTTCGACCAGATCGGGGTGGTAGTCGTAATTGCGCACCAGCTGAATCTCGTCGCCCGTTGTTAAGGCATTCGAGCATGCACTGCTGTAGGCGGGCGGCTGAAAACCGGTTAAAAACCGGGCCTCCACATCGTCCGCCCCGGCCAACTTGCACAGGCGCTCGTAGGTGGGCCACAATTCAGGCATGTACTTCTTTAAAGCTGCTTGCGAAGTCTGAAGATCAGCCGCGCGAAGGTTCGGCTTCGATTTGATCCACGCGAGGTATGCCCGTCGGTGGGTCTCGTACAGTTTTTGCCATTTTGCACCGGGCAAGCCGGGTTCAGACACCGCATTAAAATGAAGCTGCATATTGTATCATTGGATTGTTTCACCCATTGCTGAGTGAAGCAAAGTACCCGGAATTTTACTCACAGGGCTGTTAAAAGAGCACCTATTTTGTTAATGATCCACTGAGCTTGGGCATCGTTTTGTCTTCGACCATGGTGGCGGCAAACTGCGAGCGAATGGCTTTGATCCAGTGCTTGGCGCGGTTGTTCAATTTGAAGTCGTCCGTCATCATTCTGCCCCGGGTCACGAGTATTCCCATATCGGCACCTTCATAGAGGTAATCTCCGTTTTTGGCAATCCTTAGGAAGAAAGCTTCATTCTCGTTTTCCACGGCCCTTCTGTGGGTGTCCATCCGGTCAAATTGGATGTGGCCGGTATCGTACATCCTCCAAATCCCCGATTTCGGTGAGGCGGTCACATATTCGACGGTGTCAATCGTATGCTTGATAATCAGCTGGCTCCATCCGTCGAGGTTGTCCTGCTTTGACCATCGGTTGTTGAGCGCCTTCACGTCGAGGTCGTATTCGATATCCATCCATTCGAGGATGTGAAATACGAAAAGCGGGGCATCGGCGAGGGCGAATACAGCGTGGTTGGTAATGGAGCTTGCGCCGGTCACCCTCGGGTTGAGTTCACCGAGGTAAATCTCGCCGTTGTCCTGATCGATCAAGAAGTCCAGCTCAAAGTAC
>JAIVHQ010000344.1 GCA_020200995.1 Flavobacteriales bacterium | reverse complement strand
GGAGGATGTGGCGCAGCAGCTCGCCGCCCTGCGCGAGAAAACGGGCGAAGGCGCCGTGGTGATTTATGCAGCAAACAAGTCAGACAAAGCCTCCGACCCCGCCGCACTCACCGCAAAGTGGAAAGGCACCCCTTCCCTCCTGCTCAGCGCGGCAGAAGGCACGGGACTCGACGCCCTCCGCGAAAAACTCCTCGAAGTCACAAAAAGCCTCGTGCCCTCCGAAGGCGACACCGTGGTGAGCAACCTCCGCCACTACGAGGCCCTCTCCAAAGCCCGCGAAGCCCTTTACGCCGTGCGCTCCGGCCTCGACACCGGCATCACCGGCGACTTCCTCGCCGTCGACATCCGCAAGTCCCTCCACCACCTCGGCGAGATCACGGGCGAGATCACGACAGATGATTTGTTGGGGAATATTTTTTCGAGGTTTTGTATTGGGAAGTGATTTTTTCCGAGAATAAAATCGGAACGATTTTATTCTCGGAAAAAATCATCCTGAGGCGCATTTTCGCGCCGAAGGATCTCCCAAGTTAAATCGGTATTTCTCAATTGGGGTGAGTACTAAGCCTACCATCTAAGCGGTGTGTTTATTACTAATAAAACGTGCGAAAAATTAAATCGACGGAAAATCATCCCTACAATTTTCAACCCGTTCTATATGGCCTTTTTCGGCATACAAGTACATTTTTCAATTACAGTACGATAGCGTCAAACTCACTCAGTTTACACCTGTATACATTTTAATAAACAGATAGTTGATGTGACCATGGTCACCAAGGATAGGTCTTGCTGTTTATACTTTTAAGCGCTTTTTAAAGCACACACAATCAACTAACCTAAACCTTAAAATCATGAAACGATTAGTATTATTATTTTTTGTTCTTCTGTCTCTTTCTATGCTCAAAGTCGGAGCTCAAGGGATAGACTCTTTAAACGTAACAAATTCTTTTGTTACCGTAGGCGAAGCCTTCTATACGGATTATTATACGAACTATTCGGTGTATAACAACCGTAGCTTTTTTAAGGATGAAAACGATGGTTTGCACATGGTATTTATGTCGAACTATAAATTGATTTATTGCTATTCATCCGATGCGGGTAGCACTTGGACAACAGAAGAAATAAGTACGGATCTTGATGGTACTTTTAAGCTGGCTGTAATTTATGCGGATGCTGATGGCAATCCTTATATCGCTGCTACAGTGAATCCCAATTTCAATTATGGAAACCCCACGAATGTTGGCAGCAGCCAAGAATTTAGATTCGACGTACACTTTTTATACAAGGAAGCCGGACAGTGGATGGTAGAAAATGTTCACATGAGTTCCTCAAGCAATTATGGCATGGAAGTGACCGAACTGTATATGGACGAGAACAGTGATTTGGTTTTGATAGGAAACCGTTTTGGATGGTACACCTTCGGCGGACAGATTTATGAATATAAAAGAAGTGAAGGAGTTTGGTCTGATTTGAATATTATCCATGAGTTTAGCGAAAATAGCGACAATCATTTTACCTTTTTAAGCTACAGCGTTTTAAATGCCAATGGTACAAGAGACATAGTTTTTAGCCGTTACAGTTATAATATCCAAAGTCCTGAATTGATGTCAATTCATTACAACGGTGAAAGCTGGGAAGATCCTAACTCCATAACAACTGATATTGGCGGTTTTAGAAACTGGAGTATGACAACGGACAATGATGGTGGATCATGGCTTGCGTATTTTAGCAACGATCCCTCACCTCACGTTGATCTATTGATTGATCTGGAAGAGCCTGTTACATTAGATATTGACCTGAGTTTGGTAGATACCATCCAAGCTACGGTTATACATTACACAAACGATGGGGTGCTCGATTTACTCGTTTACCCCTTGCACAGTGATACCGCTGTGCTATATGTGAGCGAAGATTATGGCCTTACTTGGGGAGCACCATTGTATGCCGACAGAGCGCAATTAACAGGAATACTGCCCGTCAGAGACCAACTGAGCAATCAAACTACCGAACTGGAGTTTATGCACATTTCACGGGTTTCAAATGTCGAACCCTTTGGTCCTGATTCGCTTTTCTATAACCATGTAGAACTTATAGACTCCAGCATATTGGGTGTGGCCGAATATGAAAGTGCAAATAATAAATTATCACTGTATCCCAATCCTTTCGCGGAAATGTTTACGGTAAACTATCTGCTTGAAAAACAGGGTGAATTGAATATCAGAATATTCACTTTACACGGAAAGTTGGTCGCGGCTAGAAACTATCTTGGAAGTGTTGGCGAAAATCAAATCCAGATGGATTTGGGGCATTTAGACGCAGGAACCTACATCATTGAAGTGATTGAATTGGACCAGAAAAGTAATGATTTGCACAAAGCGAGTCACAAGCTTATAAAGCTATGAGCCACGCATAACATGGTCAACCTTCTTTGACCACTTTAAGAAAAGCGCCAGGTTTTTTGGTCTCCGACTAAAAGGCCTGGCGCTAACTTAAAATGACTGATTTTTATTTTGTGCTTCGCACACAACCATCCGTCAGGTAACAAACTCCCTTCAGAACAATCTAATTACTTACGACGGAATTTTCCGGAATATCCAAATTACTCGATATCTGAAATACCCCGGATTTTTAGTGTAGGCTTCCCATAAATTGGACAGGTTGAAAGTAAAGAAAATCTGCTTGATCTTAGAAATGTCAAAATCGAAGCGGAAGTGAGCTCTGCCGGAGAGCAACTCACCAGGAATAGATTTTGACCACGGAGAAAGGGAGTGCATACTGCGGTGTGCACTCTTTCTTTGTGTGGTAATGCCTTAAAAAAACTCATTTTGAGAGGTATTTTTCGGCATACAGTACCGGAGGAAGTTTCTTGCAGCCATCATGTGGTCTGTGATGGTTATAGTCGTGCATCCAACGTGTATTCTCAGTTCTGATTTGATCGAGGCTTTCGAAGACATAAACATCGAGCACAGCCTTTCTATAGCTGCCGTTAAATCGCTCAACATAGGCATTCTGAGTTGGCTTACCAGGCTGGATGTAT
>JAIVHQ010000343.1 GCA_020200995.1 Flavobacteriales bacterium | reverse complement strand
TTCACGACATGAACGGACGGGTAGTAGAGCAGCGTGACCTTGGCGATCGTCCTGCCGGTAAACAAGAAACCCTCCGTGTCAACACCAATTTGGCCGCAGGCGTTTACCAATACTCTCTGATCGTTGGAAACTACCGCGCAGTGCGCAAGATGGTAGTGACCAAATAAGTTTATCACAACTTTCTTCTTTTGAAGATAAAACCCCGCAGCATCGCTGCGGGGTTTTTTGGTTTAGGATATGTTGTTCGGGAGCCAGGCGTTGCAATTGAAAGTATTTTTGGCGGGCTTCGTCCGCATTTGTTTTCACCGCGAAGACATGAAGTACGCGAAGGGAATGGCTAATGTGTGCAGAAAAATAAGAAAAGTACCACGCCTGCCCGAATGACGCAGTCGGGCGGGAATATCCACGAATGTCGGGGTCGAAAAAAATCCGCCATACTTCGGCTCCCCGCCTACCGGACGGGCAGGCGCTCAGCAAGCAGGCGGCAAAAGAAAAGAACCACGAATGGCTCGAATATTCACGAATGTAGAGTCCAAGAAAAACAGCCGAAGGCTGTCCTTGGCGACCTTGGCGGTACTCCGCGTCTTTGCGTGAGATTTTTTTGGCGGGCGCTGCCCGCTTTTTTTTCCACCACAAAGATACAAAGTCCACAAAGCGAGGAGCCCGAGAGACCGGCCGGCATGCCCTCGTCCCCCGTGTCGCACCTGTCCCACACCTCTGCGAGGCCCATACTCCCACGCCCCTCACAACCCTCCGCGGCACCGCCGTAAGGGCGAATTGCATTCGCCCTCTCCACGCCCTGCGCCTACCCTCCAACAGTGCCCTCAAAAAAAGAAGGCCGAAGGCCCTATCGCCACAGGCGATTATTTGTGCATTTGTGGCAAAAAAAAACCGCAGTACTTTAGCTTCCCGCCCGCCCGAAGGGCGGGTAGTCACAATCAGTGGTTCCGAACTCAGGTTATTAACCCTCACTCAAAAGCTTCAACCCCCCGCGCGAGCCAGTCATCGAAGAGCTTTACACTTCCGTAGTCCTGGTAATTGGCGGGTTCATTGAGCATCTCTTCGTGCCCACGCTTCGGATTTTCTTTTTTCGTCCGCCTCCGAGTTCCGCCGTGTATTGCTCTTCTTCGGGAAGCTTCACTTTTTCATCCACATAGAGCGATACGAGGATGACATCCTCGGCCAGTTTTCGCTTGATTTCGGGGTCGCTCCACACTTGCTGCTCCATTTTGCGGCAGTTTACGCAGGCGTGGCCGGTGAAGTCGAGCATCAGCGGTTTGTTGACTTCTTTGGCTTTCGCAAAAGCCTTGTCGTAGTCCTTGTAGACGAAAAGTCCCTGCGGACCGAAATAGGTATCGCTGTCGCCCGAGTCGGTGCCGCTGCCGCCGCCGCCCATGAAGCCCACACCCTGCGGACTCTCGCTGTAGTGCATGGGAGGGGGGAATGCGCTGATCAGTTTGAGCGGGGCTCCCCACATGCCGGGAATGAGGTATACGGTAAAGACCCCTGTGAGTGTAGCCAGCATGAGCCGCGTGACCGAAATATAGGGCAGGTCGGAATCGTGGGAGAGTTTGAGTTTGCCGAGCAGGTAAAGCGTGAGCAATGCGAACACCACAATCCAAATGGCGATGAAGACTTCGCGCTCGAGGAAGCCGAGTTGGAGTACCATATCGGCGTTGGAGAGGAATTTGAATGCGAGGGCGAGTTCCAGAAATCCGAGGGTCACCTTTACGGAATTCAACCAACCACCCGATTGTGGCAGTGTATTGAGCCATCCCGGAAAGGCCGCAAACAGGGCGAATGGAAGGGCAATGGCCAGCGAGAATCCGAGCATTCCGATCACGGGAGCGGTGCCGCCTTTTGATGCCGCCTCTACGATGAGGGTGCCCACGATGGGGCCTGTGCACGAGAACGAAACCAGTGCAAGGGTGAAGGCCATGAAAAAGATACCGATGAAACCGCCCCGATCGGCCTGGGCATCCGCCTTGTTGATCCACGATGCGGGCAGGGAAATTTCAAATGCACCGAGAAAGGAGATGGCAAAAACGATGAGCAGCACGAAGAAGAAAAGATTGAACCAGGGGTCGGTGGAGAGCTCCGAGAGCACAGATGCTCCGAAAGCCGCGGTAACGGCCACTCCGAGTATCACATAAATCACAATGATCGACAGGCCGTAGAAAATGGCATTGCGGATACCCGCCGCCCGGGACTTACTCTGCTTGGTGAAGAAGCTCACCGTGAGCGGAATCATGGGAAAAACACAGGGGGTAAGCAGGGCTGCGAATCCGCCGAGAAAAGCGATGAAGAAAATCGCCCAGTTGCTTCGCGAGGCGTCTTCTGTGCCTCCTTCTTTGAGCGCGGCTGTGGTGCCGGAGGCGGCCGGGGCGAGGTTGAGCTCGAAGTCGACATCCTCGGGCGGAAGGCATTTGGAGTCGTCGCAGGTCATGTAGGTCAGGTAACCTTTGAGCACCATGTCCTTTTTGTTCTGTTTCAGGATCCTTTGCCGCAGTTCTGCCGTCCCTTCGTAGTAATCGAGTTCCATTTCGAAAATGGGATCGAATTTCTGCTTTAGGCCCGTTTCCTCAATGGTGGTGTCGGCGGTGAAGCCATTTTTGGTTTCGAAGGTGAAACCCGTTGGGATGGGCCCTGCGTCGGGGTCGATGGTCGCGCCATACACGTACCACCCCGGGTCTATTTCAGCTTTCGCCAAAATTACAGCTTCCGTGCCCGACTCCATTTCGATGGAGATGTCCCAGGATACCGGCAGGAGTATTTCGTCCTGAATAGTGGTAGTGCCAAGCTCCGCATTGCCTACGGCGTTTTTTGAAACGGACTTGTCGCCTGTGGTTTTTTCCTGCTTCGGCGCTGTGGCGGCAGCGACGGGAATTTGGAAATCCACGTCTTCGGGGGGCAGGCACATCTCGTCGTTGCACACCATGAAGGTGAGGTAACCCTCGGCGTCGAATTTATTTGCCGTAGAGCGCTTAATGCGCTGTTTGAATGTAGCTCGGTTGTCGAAGTAATTCAAATCCATCCCGAAATTCGGGTCGAAACTTGTTTTGTACTTTCCCTGCTCGGGCTCCCCTTCCGGGGAAAAATGTGTCGACTCCTCGAAGGTGAAACTCGTGGCGATGGGGCCTTCGTCGGAGGGGAGGTTGAGTGCGTAGACGTGCCAGCCCTCTTCGATTTCGGCGGTGAAGGAGAGTTCGGCGTGGTTTGGATCGATGTTGCCGGCCGAAAAAGACCAGGATACCGGCTCGTACACTTGTGCAAAGGCGGCATTGGCCAGGGTGAACACAAAGAGGAGGGTAGTAAAAAGTCCTTTGAATTTCAGCATGAATCTTCGGGTCTTAAAATAGCTGCAAAGCTACGTATTTTGGTGTATCGAAGCACAAAAAGGCCCATTCAATCTTGTAACCCTATTTCGAGAAAATCGACCTCGTCGCCCCGGTCTAAGTCGTACCGCTTGCGTATGACGGAGGTTGTGAGGTAGAATAGGGGGGTGTCAAGCAAGGCAACCAACACTTTAAAAAGGAATCCATTGATCAGGAGTGAAACGAAGAGCTCCCACGGTATGGCTTCAAATGCACAGAGCAGGAGCAGAACCACGGAAGTGTCCAGCAGCTGGGAAGCCATGGTGGAGAAATTGTTGCGCACCCATAGCATGCGGCCCTTGGTCACTTTTTTCCAGAAATGGAATATTCTGATGTCGACCAACTGTGCGAGGAGGTATGCCGTCATGGAGGCCGTGACGGCTACACCGGTAAATCCGAAAACCCGGTTGAAGACCTCGTCGCCCACGGGAGAGTAGTCGGTGGCAGGGGCCCACTCGGCCAGTACCACCATGACAAAGATCACAAGGGTGGCAAAAAGTCCGGCAAAAACCACGAGGTTGGCTTTTTTGCGGCCGTAGATTTCACTGATGATGTCGGTGACCAGAAAGGTGAGCGGGTAGGGTATGATGCCTGCCGATACTTCGAATTGAAAATGTGTAAACCTGTACCACCACCCTTCCGGATCGCTGCCGAAATCGAGAAATGAAAAGGGCTGCCAGTAGAAGAATTTTTGGAATATCAGGTTGCCACCGACCAGGCAGGCGATAAACACGCCTGCGAG
>JAIVHQ010000139.1 GCA_020200995.1 Flavobacteriales bacterium | reverse complement strand
ACATTGAGGATGGTCTTCAACGTTTTGCCCTTATCGTGGTTAAAAAGTCCCTTTACATTTTCCAGAAAAATCGCCTTGGGTCGTTTCCTTCTGATGATCTCGGCTACATCAAAAAACAAAGTTCCCCTGGTGTCTTCGAATCCGCCCCTTCTTCCGGCGATTGAAAAAGCCTGGCAAGGAAAGCCTGCACAAAGCACATCGAAGCCGTCGGGAATAAAGCTTTTGGTTTCTTCTTTTGTAATATCTCCAAACGGAACTTCACCAAAATTGGCTTGGTATGTTTTCTTGGCCTGCTCATCCCATTCGCTGGTGAAAACGCATTTCCCACCGAGATTTTGCATGGCCATTCTAAACCCGCCGATCCCTGCAAACAAGTCGATGAACTTAAATTTTGGATTTTTCGGCGTTGAAAACGGTACAATCTTCTTTGGGTCAATAAGCATGGAGTGAAGCACTTCTGCTGCTACCGAGGAACTCACAGGTTCTCCGGGATATTTCTTTTCTAAAACGCGCTTAAGGTGCCGGACTGCTTCTTTTTTGTAGCATTCAGAAACGCCATTCTCGTGGTTGTGCAAGTAGTGAGTAAACGCCGCCGTGCCGTATTCAAAGGACTCTGCGGTCTTCATTTTACCACCATTTCCACAAACCTCTTCAATTGATATGGTTTCCTTAAGCTTCATCTATTTTGTCCAATACAAGTCTGCAAATTACCAAGTCTAACCTTCATCCGAACAGAACAGGAGAGTATTTGCCAACTACTTTTTAAACAGACCGCATCCCTGCCCTGCGGGGATTGGCAAAAATTGAGTGGATGTTATTCAAAACAGCTTTCCCCGCATTGTTTATAACCCATTGAGTGGTTGAAATCGCTCAAAATCTCTATCAGTAAGATCGTCACATCGAGTGTTTTTTCAGGCTTTTTGGAAGTTTCCATTTCAACGAGATGTTGATGCCTGAAAAAATTTATCGAGATGCTTCCTAAAGGATAATTTTCTTTATTTACTCCTGTCTTTTAATCATCTCGATACATTTTTCAGTCCAAGAGCAGCTTGCAAAAATTGTGATGTCCGCGTGGACTGAAAAACACTCGATGTGACGTTCATGGTGAGTTGAAATTTTAGAGTAAAAAATCTCATTTACAAACTACTGTTTCATAATTCAACCGCTCAACAGGTTTTTTATAGTCTACCGCCTGAGCGGCATAACTTCTCCTGTGCAATCAAGTTGCTTCGGTATGATGGTTTAAAGGACTTTGGAATTAATATTTCACAAACTTGTGCCCCGTGTATCCGGCCTGCAAAAAGTTCAGGATATACATTCCTGCCGGCAGCCCTGACAGATCGATCGCTCGATCCTGATTTAAAATCCCGGATTTCACTTGTTTGCCTGATAAGTCAGTGACTTGATATGACAATGGGGTTTCAACATTTTCACTTATCAGAATGTACTCAGAAGCCGGGTTTGGAAAAATATTGAAGTCTTTTTTTTGTTCATCCTGAACACTTAGCACCATTTTCTCGACAAATAAAATGAGAGCTTTTCGAATTTCTGAAACCCCGAAAAAAGGGACGAAAATAGTGTCGTTGACAAACGGAAAAGTTAACCCTCCATTGCCAACGCTCCCCGTGAGCATATAATTCAAATCATCCTTTTTGGAAACAGAAAAGGGCATGAAGAAGCCATTGCCCGTTCCATTATCGGCTGATACAAAAAAGTGCTCTGAATCATTAAAATCCCCAACATTGACCAGGAGCAATTCCTGAGAATAGTCGGTGGTCGGCCCCTGATCAACAACAACGGAGTCAACAGTCGGATAATGTGAACGAAAATTTGTAACGCTCTCTTGATAGCTTCCATGTAGTTGAGAAAAACTCACGATGTCTGATTCAACAAAGGCGACGTCCATAAAACTATTGTTTCGAGCGAAGTTTTCCGGAGAGCCCTCCTGTCGCGCAGAATAAAGAGACACTGCATTGCCCGTTTCGCCTTCAAAAGTATAAATATAGCGTGGAGAATAGCGAGAACTTGACTCTGCAAACATCTCCCCTGACTCCAGTAAGTCTTCATCGAGCATTGCGTGAAACGTTCCACTGCTCAAACCATCGTTCAGATTTGCAATATAGCAGTATTCAATCGCCGGGGATGAACTGAGCATGATAATTCTTCCGAGAAACCTTCCGGGGTTTGACATTTCACTCGAGACTTTTGACAGCATGCGGTGCCATAAAACATGACCATCTGAATCATAACAGGCCGCAACCAAATGAATCTCGCCCGCAGGAGTCATATATTCATAAGTTTGAGAGGTCGGGTCGAGATCAGCCGACCCCGCTATATTGAAGAGCCTGAATACTTTTTCATCACGGACAGCTGAATGGAGCAAGATTAGCTTACCAACGAATGAAAGCATTCCGCCATACTCATTGCCATTGGAATACAGTACATCGAGATAAGGCACCATTTCTTCGCTGAAATACGATTCACTTCCTCCCGAATGGGTAACAAGGATTGTATCTCGAAACATAAAATCCCGACAAGTCAGTGTTTCATTTATGGTACCCGACATCCATGCAGTGCGCCCAAACAAAGAAGCGAATGAGCCTGGCTTGTGAGATACAGTTCTTTGATTTAAAAGAACCTGGTTTTGATCGAAAGTGAGGAGGCAGGAATTGTGAAGTACCTCTGAAGAATTGCTGATTAATAAATCTGAACCGATCTCCATATAGCCCTCGGGATTCAGCGAAGTTTCGATCACATATCGTGATGCCGTATACTCCATAAAAGCCGAACCTGACATTCCGCTATTTGCATTGTAAGTCGTGGCATTAATAACAATTTCGGGTTCAAGATCATCACCATTGTGTATTCTAAACATATTATGGCCCGTGGCATTACCTGCTTGCAGGGGTTCGAAGGTGTAATACTCAGACGCATCTCCCAATCTGTTCCTGCCCGTAGGTCTGCAACGCTCCGCAAATAAAAAATAAGAGAAGGATTCCTTGAAATCGCATTTTCCGATATTATTCGTTGAAGAATTATTCCATTACTGCTACCATATGGCAATTGCTACCCGAAGGAGGATTTATTTGGTCGTGGTACACTCCCGTTACTCTCGCCGTTCCTTCAAGACATGGATTGTCTATCTGAAAAAAGTCGAAACTGGCTTGGGCAAACGCAGGATCACAAGGAGGATTCGGAGCACATGGGTCGTTCGGGCCGGTACTTACAAAAGTAATAGTTTGATACACGTCAAATGGAGGGAAAGCAAACCTGAAAAGAGCAAAATCTCCTTCACATCCGAATGCAGGAGAAAGTGCCTCATCAAAAAGCAGGAAATCATTGGGTTGAATAATTTGAAACTCAGAAATTTCAATGTCTTGTAAACTGCAATCCCCACAGCCTGCGGCCACGCTGATCTCACACGACGTCTTACTCGCGAAGAGAACACCGGGATTTTGACTGTGAGCTGTCGAAAAAATCACAAATGCAGAGAGAGAGAGAGAGAGAGAGAGAGAGAGATTCTAGACATGGTTTTTTTAAATTGGTGAATTTCAAAGGTAATCAATTGGTTTTATATTTTATATTCGTCTTCGGCGCTTGGTTTGAGACGGTGTTCTCCCGTCGGGGATGTTATTTCCCCCAAAGATTCTCTGTCTAAAGCAATGTCACGTTCCGAGAGCTTGTGCGGGCCCGAGAAAAGAGTGGAGGCCCTGTATCAGAAGATGTCCGTAATCACGACCGCAAGAGGCCACATTGCTCACTCTAAGGAGCTGAAGTGCCGGGCGCCACAAGGCTGTGATACTGGTTGAAAATGAATTCCCGCAACCACAACTCCCTTTTGTCCGACCGTATGAAGGCGCCCATTCTACCGAAGGGAGTACCCATTGCCCTGCATTTACCCCAATGTCCATCAACTGTGGCGTGAGCCAAATTTTGATTATAAAGAACACCCCGCAGCCGGGCAATTTCCCGCCCGGCAATACGCTGCCACACTCCGCGTTTTAACTCCTCCTCACCGAATATTCCTACTTTTGATCGCTGCGGGCGCCAAGCCTGCCAAAGAGACCCGACGACTGAATGAACCTCTATTCGAAAAAGCAACGCCTCAAAATTCTGCTGCTCTTTTTTGCCGTAATGATTGTTGGCGCATCCCTGTGGTATTCCAACTTTATCGTCAATCAAATTCGCAACGAAGAGCGGCTCAAGGTCGAGCTCTGGTCTGAGGCAGTGAAAAAGCGGCTCACCCTGATCAATTACACTGAGAAGCTCTTCGAAGAAATGCGGAAAGAGGAGCGGCTCAAAATCAACCACTGGGCGCAGGCCATGGCGCGGGTGCTGCTCTCCGAAGATTCGAAAGAAATTCTTTTTCTTCAGGACATCATTGTCAACAACAACTCCATTCCCGTCCTCATCGTCGATGAGAAAAACAGGCACATCACCAGCCGCAATTTTCCCGAAGACCTCGGTGACCAGCCTCAATCGGTGATAGACAGCCTCACGGCCGCCATGGGTGCGCAGTACAAGCCCATCAAAATAGAATTTGCCGGCCTCAGACAGCGCGTGTTTTACAAAGATTCGCGCCTCATCACCGACCTGGAGCACACCCTCGACGACCTGATCAACAGCTTTATCAGCGAAACGGTGATGAACTCCGGAGCGGTGCCCGTGATCTTCACGGATTCTACAAAAACCGAGGTCTTGCTTTCCGCAAATGTAGATACCACACTGATCAGCGACAGCATCGCCCTGAGCGAAAAGCTCAAAAATTTAGCCGCCTCCAACGAGCCGATCCAGGTGCGCTTCGGCGATCGGGTCACCAATTACATTTTCTATTCTGAGTCCATCATCCTCACCACGCTGCGGTACTACCCTTACGTGCAAATCATCATCATCGGGCTGTTTCTTTTTATCGCTTACCTGATCTTCAGCACCTTCAGAAACGCCGAACAAAACCAGGTATGGGTGGGCATGGCCAAGGAGACCGCCCACCAGCTGGGCACCCCCCTCTCAAGCCTCATGGCCTGGGTGCAACTGCTCGAAGCCCGCGGCACCGACAAAGAGACCATCGAAGAACTCAACAAAGACGTGAATCGTTTGGAGACCATCACCGACCGTTTCTCGAAAATCGGATCGACACCTGAGCTCAGCCCCGTCGATGTGGCTGCCCTGATGCGGCGCGCCGCCGACTACC
>JAIVHQ010000138.1 GCA_020200995.1 Flavobacteriales bacterium | reverse complement strand
GTGGAAAGCAGGAAAGAGTGGATGCTGAACCTCTTCACGCAATTTGGGGAGAAAAGCGATCGTCACAAGAATTTTAAATTTTGGAAGAAAGGCAATCATGCCATCGAACTTTTCAACCCACGATTTACTTGGCAAAAAGTGAACTACATTCATCAGAATCCTGTAAGGGCAGGTTTGGTCAGCAAACCGGAAGACTGGTTGTACTCTTCGGCTTCAAATTACATGGAAATGGAATCCAAACTACCTGAAGTAATCCCGATTGTACCCTATTTAAATTTCTAAGATTGATGATAGTTCCACAGCATTGCAAGCTTGACCTCAAAACGCAGGCATACGGGTTCCGCTGCATTTGTAATGCTGCGGCCAAAACTTCGCGTCCCAAACAAACGCGTTCCAAAGAATGATCTACATTCAGCAGAATCCGGAAATCCCGATTGTGCCTTATTTTAATTCTTTAAGATTGAATATAGTTCCGCAGCATTGCAAATGCAGCGGAGCTGTTTTCTTCGATTAGAAATTTCGATTATTAAATTGGAACTCCGAAGGCATTCCAAAAAAGTACTCCTTAGCAAGCTTCACTTAATTCTTCGGAAAGTCATGGTTTAGAATATAATTCCGCAGCATTGCAAATCGAAGATCAAGCGGGAGGCATGATGCAGCGGAGCATTCACGTTTATATTAAGTTACGATACAAAGAGTCACCGCTTGATAAATGAATTTCGAAAATCATGCCCTCGACTTAACGGGCTCCGCTGAATGTATGGGGCTGCGCCCAAAACATGACAAATATCAGTTTCACTATTGACATCCGTCATTCTCGTGATCGAGCCCTTTGCAGACCTTAGCTTTCTGTAAAGCGCTCCCCAAATGCAGGACAAAAAAATATTGGCCATTCTGACGCCCGATAGCGACGACGCTGTGATCAACAGCTTTATCACTTCGTTTGCCAAGGGCAAAAACATCGACATCACCCTTTGCTCAGTGCACAGTGAAACATCGCCTGCCGAGCAATGTGATGAGGTGCTCGACAGTGTGACATCCACTTGCACCAGGGAATCCATCCCGCTTCGCATCATCGAAACGCACACCGATGCAGCCACAGCCATGCGCAAACGCGCGGCCTTCGTGGATCTGGTTTTGGTCAACAAAGAGATTTTGTGTGCCATGGCGCTGCGAGACGAACTCCCGACCGACTCAGGCGCCATCATAGCGCTGCCGCGAAATTTCAATACCCTGACCAATGTGATCCTGATGTTTGACGGCTCATCAGCATCACTGCGCGGTATTAAAGAATTTTTTCAGGCCTTTTCGCGCTACACCCGTGACATGGATGTGACCCTGCTCTCCATCGACAGCGGCAAGGAAAGCATTCGTCGCAAAAGCGAAGCCCTGCTTATCGAATACCTCAGGCAATACAGCTCCGACGTTGGCGTGCTCAAGGTGCAACCCCCTCTGAGCGATCGGCACCTGCGCGCCGTCTGCCATAAGAAATCTCCCATTGTGACCGGGCCCCTGGAATACCTCATCGGTCAGCACAACGAGGAGGCGGCATTCAAACCCTTTTACGATGATACTTCCACCCTCTTCATCCCCGCCACCACTTCATGAGCCAATCACCTGACAAAGCCGCATCCACGAAAGCTGACATCGACGGCAAATGCTTTCACTGCGGCGACCACTGCACGGAGGAGGAGATTACAGCGCATGGACACTCATTTTGCTGCCACGGCTGCAAGAGTGTTTACGAATTGCTCAGTTCGTGCGGCATGGACAGCTACTACACCTACGCCGACAATCCCGGCATCAAGCAGCTCAAAGCTCCATCCGACGAAGCCTTTGCCTACCTCGATGCCCCGGCGGTGCAGGAGAAACTTCTCGATTTTCGAAGTGATGACCTGCACAAAGTGCGGTTCACCTCAAGGGTCAATTTTGTGAAGCGCGAAGCGCGATTTAGTTACGACCCACGTGAACTCAGTCTCCGCCGCCTGGCTGAGCAGCTCGCCGCCATCGGCTACGAACCGGAGCTGCAGGTTGAGAACGCTTCCGCAAAAAAGACTTCGAAACAGGCGCGCCGCTTGATTCATCAAATTGGGGTGGCCGGGTTTTGCTTCGGCAACATCATGCTGCTGAGCCTTCCCGAATACCTCCACAGCGGCAGTGCACCGGATGAGCGCTACCGCTTCTTTTTCGGGATGGTTAATCTGGTGCTGAGCCTCCCGGTTCTGCTGTTTTCTGCAAAAGATTACCTGAACTCGGCTTGGCAGGCGGTGGTTCAAAAACGCATCAACCTCGACGTTCCGATCAGCCTTGGAATCCTGGCCCTTTGGATTCGAAGCACGTATGAAATCACCGCGTTGGGCGGGGGCGGCTACATGGACAGCCTGGCCGCTTTGGTTTTCTTCCTGCTCGTCGGCAAATGGTTTCAGCAGAAGACTTACGACAGCCTGAGCTTCGAACGCGACTATAAATCCTACTTTCCCGTTTCGGTGCAGCGCCTTGTATCTGTCGATGAAGCGGGCCACCACACCGAAGAAGCCTGCGGCATCGAAGAGCTCCGCCCGGGCGACCTGTTTCGCGTGCGCAGCGGAGAGCTCATCCCTGCCGACGCGATGATCACCGAAGGCGACGGCGCCATTGACTACAGTTTTGTGACGGGCGAGTCGGAGCCTGTGGGTGTGCCTCGCGGCGAAAAAGTTTTTGCCGGAGGACGGCAAACCGGCGCATCGCTCACACTGGAGGCGCTCAAAGCCGTTAATCAAAGCTACCTCACGGGACTTTGGAACGACGATGCCGGGCAAAAAGAGGTGCACCGACTCGAAGCATTTGCCGATCGCACCGGCCGAAGATTCACCTACGCCATTCTCCTGATTGCCACGGCGACCACCTTGTATTGGCTCCGCATCGATTCATCAATCGCGTGGAATGCCCTGAGCGCTGTGCTCATCATCGCCTGCCCCTGTGCGCTGGCGCTGAGCTTCCCCTTTGCCTTCGGGAGTGCAGTGCGCTACCTCGGGCGGCACGGATTCTACCTGAAAAACGGGCACGCCCTCGGTAAAATGGCCGAAATCACCGACATCGTTTTCGATAAAACGGGAACCCTCACCCACAGCGGCGAAGCTAAAACCTCTTACGAAGGCACCCCGCTGACGGCAGCCGAAAAAGAAGCCGTTTACACCATGACATCTCACTCGGCCCACCCCTTAAGTCGACACCTGCTCCGCCATTTGCAACCGGGAGCGGCTTCGAACGTCGCCGCCCCACGTCCATCGACTTACAGCGAACTCACGGGCCGCGGCATCGAAGCCGAAATAAACGGTACCCTTTACCGCCTGGGGTCGGCAGTGTTTATCGCAGGCGAATCAAGCTCCGCTCACCTCAACGATGGAAATCCCATGGCCGCTGAAATTCACTTCAGCAGCGGCGGTGAATACCGCGGAAAATTTCTCGTTCAAAAATCCCTGAGGCCGGGTACACAAGACCTGATGGATCGGCTGCGGCCGAAATATGGACTCGCACTTCTAAGCGGCGACAACGACGCGAGCCGAAGTGTGATGCAGCGACTGTTCGGGCAGGAAGAAGGCCTTCATTTTAACCAATCGCCGCACGACAAAAAGCGGTTCCTGACTGCCATGCGCAACGACGGAAAAGTGAGCGCCATGATCGGCGACGGACTTAACGATGCCGGCGCACTAAGCGAAAGTGACCTCGGCATCTCTGTGGCCGACGACGTGTTCCGCTTTACCCCGGCCAGCGATGCCATCCTTGATTCGAAGCAGTTCGGCCGTTTGGGATCCCATTTCGATTTTGCCAATGGTGTGCTGAAAGTGGTAAAGTTGAGTTTCGTTCTCTCATTTCTCTACAACGGCATCGGTCTCTTCTTCGCGGTACAAGGCCTGCTGGAGCCTGTAATTGCAGCCATTCTTATGCCCTTGAGTTCCATTACTGTGGTGGGGTTTGTAACACTCGCCACGGGATGGTTGTCGCGGCGGCATTTATCGAATTCTGCCGCCAAGGGCGAAATCAAAACTGCAAGTTTGATGACTTGAGCTGCGCAAATCACTGATCAAAAAACTGATAAAAATCATGTTTCTAAGTGACACACATCATATAAATCGGACTAACCCTACCCTTACTTTGCACAGTAATTAAAGCAATACATTCCCCTTGGAAGCACTCTTTTTACTCATCGCCATCAGCCTCTTGGTAGCCCTCGGATTTCTCGGGGCCTTTCTGTGGGCGGTGCGCTCCAATCAGTACGACGACGACTTTACCCCTTCAGTGCGCATGCTTTTTGACAACGAAACAAAGAAGGACACTTCGAATCCGGAATCCTCAGCCAAACAATCAAGTAAATGAAAATTGAGAAGTTTTATTACGACAATCAGATCGTAAAACAGTTCGCATACGCCACCACTTTCTGGGGTGTAATCGGTATGCTCGTGGGCCTTTTGGCGGCCCTCCAGTTTATTTTCCCGTTCCTTAATATGGATATGCCCTACACCACCTTCGGGCGCATCAGGCCACTGCACACCAACGCGGTGATTTTTGCTTTTGTGGGCAACGGAATTTTTATGGGTGTGTACTACTCCCTGCAGCGCTTGCTAAAAACGCGGATGTGGAGTGATACCCTCTCGCGGATCAACTTCTGGGGATGGCAGCTCATAATCGTCTCAGCGGCTATCACATTGCCCCTTGGTCTTACTTCAAGTAAGGAATACGCAGAGCTCGAGTGGCCGATCGACATTGCCATCGCCCTCATCTGGGTCGTTTTTGGAATCAATATGATGATGACCATCGTTAAGCGCCGCGAGCGCCACCTCTACGTGGCCATCTGGTTTTACATCGCGACATTCGTGACGGTGGCCGTGCTTCACATTGTGAACTCATTTGCATTGCCCATCGGGCTCTTCAAGTCGTACAGCTTTTACGCAGGCGTTCAGGATGCGCTGGTGCAGTGGTGGTACGGGCACAACGCGGTGGCCTTCTTCCTCACCAC
>JAIVHQ010000342.1:8615-9846 GCA_020200995.1 Flavobacteriales bacterium | reverse complement strand
CCACCTCACCGGCGAAGTGGGATTGACGGGTGCAGGCGACCGGTTTTCGTGGAGCCTTGCCGGGATGATCAACACCTCGGACGGGGAGCAAATCGCTTCGCGCACGGTAAGCGATAATGTGACACTCGAACCCTTTCGTACCTTTTTCAACATGCAGACTGTGGGCGGTTCTTTTGCCTACAAGCTGAAAGACAACCTCCGGTTCAAGTTTCGCACTTCTTACGATTTTCGCGATTTCAACGCACGTTACTTTTATTCCAACCTCGCCGTTGACAAATCGACAGAAATAATCTCGCAAAGTTTCAGCACACTTCAGCTCGATCAGGTCACAGAAAAGCGCCGCAGCGATGTGCAGCTTTCCTACAAATACAGCACCGACGACTTCACTTTCAGCCCCGACTTCCCCTCCACCAACAGCCACGTGATGCAATTTGGCAACTTCATCACCAACCACCTGTGGGAGCTCAACGAAACCTGGATGGTAAAGGGAGGCGTACAAATCGACCACCGTCAAATTGAAAGCAACGACCGCGGAAACCACGAAGACTGGCACGCGGGCATCTACGCCATGGCGCTGTACCGTCCCTTCGAGGGATTGAACATGACCGGGAGCATCCGCGCCGACTACGACCAAAACTACGACCTCGAATTTTTGCCCCAGCTCAACGTGTCCTACCGCCCCGACGATCAATTCGTGTTTCGCGGAGCGGCGGGGCGCAGCATTCGCGCCGCCGACTACACCGAGCGCTTCGTGAGCAATAACATTTCTAACCTCACTCCCGGAAGAGAATTGGGCAACCCCAACCTCCCCGCGGAAATGAGCTGGAGTCAGGAAGCCGGCATCGACTTTCAGGCAACCTCATCTTTGCTTTTCAAGGCAACAGGTTTTTTCAGGCAGTCCGATCGACTGATCGACTACGTATCGACCCCTGCGGCCGTGATCGGCGATGTGGGCGACCTCCAAACCGATGCTAACTACAATTTTGCCCGAAACATCACCGATGTGAATACCAACGGTGTGGAACTCGAAGCGCTCTACGAACTTCGATTACCGGACGGGCCGAGACTGACCTTTTCCGGAGGGTACACCTTTATCAATACCTACAATCGCGAGGACGTGATCTCCGTGTACATCGCCAACCACGCCCGCCACCTCGCCACTGCCTCAGTGATGATGCGGGCAGGTCGGTGGAGCCTGAATGCCTCGGGGCTCTACAAGGCGCGCAACGCC
>JAIVHQ010000342.1:5485-8572 GCA_020200995.1 Flavobacteriales bacterium | reverse complement strand
ATGCCGGCCTCGACCCCGACTACTTTTTGCTCAACGGCAACCTCGGTTATCGATTTACCGACTGCCTTTCAGTTTCGGTGCAGGTGATGAATATTCTGGACGAGCAATACCAAAACATCCTCGGGGCGCCCATGCCGGGCCGCTGGATTATCGGGAGTTTGGGGGTGCGGTTTTGACAAATCAACCGCCTGAAACAAAAAGGAAAAAGACTTGATTAGCTTAATCCACCTCGCCCTCTGAGTGGGCCTTTAGTGTGTCCTTTAACCTTTTCAGTTCTTCTGTTTTCTCGGGATATCCGAGGCGGTCGTAGGAGAAAATGAGGTTATTGAGCAACCGCCCTACGATGGCGCGGTTTGAACAAGGGCTAAAATGCTCGGGACCCGCTTCGATATTCATCTGCTCGAGGTAAGACGCAATTTCCGTCTTGTGAACGATGGCACCCCGGCTGAAAGCATTGATATAAAAGAGCACGTCGGGTCGATCGGCGTCGGGATTGATGCGCTCTTCGATAAACCGGATGATGTTGAATTCGTCAACGTAAGCGAGGATGAAGTGGTTGGGCAGATTCACTCCGTAAACCGGCACACCAAGACTCTCAGCAAGAACGATGTAGATGATACTCAAGGTAAGCGGATTTCCCTTACGCGTTTCGAGCACGCTGTTTATGTAAGAGTTCTGGGCCGCGTGGTAATTCTTCTTATTGCCGCGAAATCCGTGGACATCGAAAAGGATGTGGTTAAACACTTTTACTTTTTCCAAAGCCGTGAGCTCGTCATTGAGTTCGAGCCAGATGTCCTGACGCACCCTGTTCAGGTTGTCGCGCACTTCGCTTTCATCGAGGTCGGGGTATTGGTAGCGGGCCACGTGCAGGGCTCCTTCAAAAAGATTTTCACCCCCTTCTCGGGCCCACCTTTCGAGGCCCTTGTTGACGGATTCGAACTGGATGAAATGGATCAGGTCTTCGATTCGCTGTTGAAACTCATTGCCGAAGCTGTTGATCTCCCAAAGGTTTTCGAGCCGCGGAATGATCTCTTCGCCATACGACATGAGGCGCTCGCGCACATGTGAGTAGATCCCCTCATCGGGATCGTCCATCAGGTTGAGCAGCGCGTCGATTTCACCTTCTTTCATTTCACCATACATACGCATCGTGGGGTGCATTTGTTGTGGGCTAAAATTAGGCGGGAAACCTTCCGCCCACGCGTTCGAATGCCGGACTTATGAGCAAAGCCGTGTTAATCGACTGTAAATTGGTTGTTGAAAACGACGGAGGAGCACACGGGCTCTTTGAGAAATCGCGTGCGAATTGTTCGTGATCGCAGTAATGGTGTTGTTTGCCTCTAGCGGAGAAACTAATAGAAAAGTGATGTGCTTCGCAGGATTTGCAATCCTGCGCAATTTTCAAGACGAAAAAACCGATTTGTACAATTCATTATGAGTGTAAAAAAGACATGCGCAGGATTGCAAATCCTGCGAAACCCTCCGACTTAAAATTGCATTTGAACATCAGACCGACTGCTCCACCGCGCTTCCCGACTCATCAATCTTCCGCGACCACTTTCTCTATCACAGCCTCGATAAGCTCGGCCATGCGCGGTTTGTAATCGGCCAAAAATGCGTTTTGAAGTCGGTTGGCGATGATGAGGCAGACGGTGGTGCAACTGTGCCCCAGCAGGCTGCCGAGGGCAAAGAGGGCGGAACTTTCCATTTCGTAATTGGCCATGGGAAGGCCGCGAAAGCTGAAGGTCGACATGCGGTCGTTTAGCTCGGGCATGGCCGCAGGTATGCGCAGCACCCTGCCCTGGGGGCCGTAAAAACCGCAGGCGGTGGCGGTGATTCCACGGTGAAATCCTTTCCCGAAAAGGGAACCCAAATCGCGGTCGGAGCGCACAGCGTATGGCAGCAACCCCTCGATGCTCCAGCCCGTGTGGGCGATGTAAGCCTTTGCGAGCGCCTGCTCGTCATCCTCAAAGGCGGCGTCGTAAAAATGCATGACCCCGTCGAGGCCCACGGAATAATCCGAATGCACAAAGCTTCCGGTCTCGATGTCCTTGTTCAGCGCCCCGCTCGTACCGATGCGAATGATGCGCAGGGGCCGCCTTTCGGCAAACGGGGTGCGCTGCTCGAGGTCGATGTTGCGGAGGGCGTCGAGTTCGTTGAGCACGATGTCGATGTTGTCCACCCCGATGCCCGTGCTCATGGCTGTGATGCCGCGCCCACCGATGCGGCCCGTGATGGTGACAAACTCGCGGTTCATCACGCGGTGCTCGATGGCATCAAAATGACCGGCAATTTTCTCCACCCGACCGGGGTCGCCGGCGATGAGGATGGTATCGGCAATCTGATCGGGCCGAAGACCGAGGTGATAGATGCTGCCGTCGGGCCGGAGAACAAGTTCGGAGGGGGCAAGGGTGCTGCCCGTCTTGGTTTCGATCGCTTTCATGGCCGCAAGATAGAAACTGTATCCGGGATTTGTAATTGTTTGGTATCAGTTCATAAGTCCATTCCCATTAGTGCGGCCATGCCACGACCTTGATCCAAGAACGTGAACTAAATAGTTACTGTCGTAAAATTATGAATCAACTACTTGATTGCTTAGACAGACTTTCATTATACATTAAACAACCTTTCCTGTCAGAAATGGCCGAAAAATTTGAATCAGGGCGCCGGAGAAAAACCGTCTTTCAAAAACACAATTGCAATCAAAATAAAGCCGACTCCCGTCAATGTCGGCGGGAGCATATCGGCCGATGTGCCGAGGTAAATCATGTATCCGGCGAGGGCGATGAGCAGGAAACCGATGATCTTTTTCATGGTGGATGGGTTGTGGTGATTGTGTGAATGTAAAAAAATCGCGGGAATCGGGGTGTAACACATTCAATGGACAGGGATGCAGAAATGAATGGATCTCGAATGAGTTGGTGCTTTGCGTTTAGGTACGTGTCTGACCATAGCGGCAAATGTCATCTTAAACGTGCTTGTCGCCGCCTACATCGGTAATAGCAGTTTTCGTTTAACAAGCGGTTATTTAGGAGACGGAATTCGGTCATCAACCGATGTAAACGCCTACAAATTAATACCGTCACA
>JAIVHQ010000342.1:0-5472 GCA_020200995.1 Flavobacteriales bacterium | reverse complement strand
CCGTCACAATGATTCAGGTAAAAACTGTATATTTGATAAAACCAAATAATGGTTGGGGTTATGAATATTGATTCGATCAAGGTTGAACTCATTAATTGGATTGCCGGGCTGAATGACCGACAGGCGATTAATAAGTTGATGTCACTGAAAAAAAAGTCTATGCCCGCTAAGAATACCACAGACTCAAAAATCTTTGGATCGGGCAAGCATTTGATAGAGTATATTGCCGATGACTTCAATGAGCCGCCGGAAATGTTCAATATGTATCAAAAATGAAATACCTCGTTGACACTCACATCCTGTTGTGGTATATGGTCGGCGATAAAAGAATAAGCAGGGACACGAAAAAGATAATTGAAAATGAATCCGATGAGATTTATCTCAGCAATGCAAGTCTGTGGGAAATTGCGATAAAAGTGAGCATCGGAAAGCTCAAACTGCGAGGAAGTCTAACTGATCTAAAAGAATTTTTAATCGACAAAGGGTTTGTACTCCTCGAATTCGATTACAATGATTTAGAAACGCTGTTGACCCTACCATTCCATCATCAGGATCCCTTTGACAGATTGATCATTGCCCAAAGCAAAACAAAGGGTTTTGAGATCATTACTAATGACGCTAATGTGAAGCAATACTTCAGCACTTAGGTTGTCTGCACCCTGAGTCTATTTTGATTTTTTGGAGACTGCAAATCCCAAAGAGATTTCTCCGATGAGGCAGAGCGCACGAGTCATTCCGGACGGCGGCAGGATGCTCCCTGATACCCTCACTTTCAATGCTAAAGCAAGGTATCGGACCGTCAGTCGTTGATGGAGCATCGCAGCTACATGTCATTTCCTTTCTATAAATCCTTGATTTTAGCATCTCGGGATGTCGGGCCGATTTGATTTTGTACAATCTATATTAACCCACCTACTCCCAACTCAACTTATAACCGCTTTCCACCAATTCATTCCGTCCTTCGGCAGTGAAGGCGTAGTTAAAACCGTTGAGCAGGCTGTAACCGCCGTACCGTCCTTCTGTATCAACTGCGATAAAGCCGACCTGCAGGCCTTCTGCTTCAGGATGCTTTCGCAAAATGCGTTGGACGATGGCTTTGCATGCTTCATTGGGAGTGGCGCCTGCGCGCATGAGTTCCACAACAGCGCTGCTCCCCGACACCCGCATAATGGCTTCGCCCACACCGGTAGCTGTAGCTCCGCCCACATCGCCGTCGATAAAAAGGCCTGAGCCGATCACGGGCGAATCGCCAATGCGGCCGTGCATTTTGTAAGCCATGCCACTGGTGGTACAGGCCCCACCGATGCGGCCGCGGGAGTCGATGGCCAGCATGCCGATGGTGTCGTGGTTTTCAATGTTGGCTTCGGGGCGGTATTCACCTTTGTCGAGCCATTTTTCATAGACCGCTCGGACTTCGGGGAGTGGCACTTCAAAGTCAACCCGTTCAAAGCCTCGATTTAGGGCAAACCGATAGGCCCCTTCGCCGGCAAGCATGACGTGGGGGGTGTGCTCCATCACAGCCCGGGCCACGCTCACCGGGTGTTTGATGTGCTGAAGAAAAGCCACAGAACCGCACCTGCTGTCGTGGTCCATGACGGAAGCATCGAGGGTGACCCGGCCGTCGCGGTCGGGACGGCCGCCGAGGCCCACGCTTCTGTTGGTGAGATCAGCTTCGGTTATGCGAACGCCGCGTTCCACAGCGTCGAGGGCATCGCCTCCGGCAGAGAGCACCTCCCAGGCGCCGGCATTGGCCGCCATGCCATGCTTCCAGGTGGAGATCACAAAAGGCTTCGATGATGCGGTGTCGTTTTTCGATGATGCGGCAGCGCCGGGCTCCTGCTCATTTTCCGGAAGTGTGTCCCCGCCGGAAAAAACCAATTCAATGACGACGGGAGCCCGAATATAAGGGATGCAACTGAGACAAGCCAACCTTACGGCTCAGGCCAGCCGTATGCGCGGATCGAGCCAGCCGTAGATGATGTCGACCAAAATATTAATAAACACGAAGGTCACGGCGATCACCAGCACCGCGCCCATCACCACGGGGTAATCGTCGTTTTGGAGGGAGGTGAAAACCTGGAGACCGAGGCCTTTCCAGTTGAAAATAAACTCGATAAAAACGGCTCCGGCGAGCATGGAAGCAAACCACCCGGAGATGGCCGTGATCACCGGATTCATGGCATTTCGCAGGGCGTGGCCGATCAATATTTTCCACTCGCTCAGTCCCTTGGCGCGGGCGGTGCGGATGTAATCCTGGCTGAGCACATCAAGCAAGGCATTGCGCGTAAGCTGCACTACTACCGCCAGAGGCCTGATGCCAAGGGTAATGACGGGCAATATCAAATTGTGCAAGGCGAGGTATTCTCCTTCGATGATATCGACATCGTAGAGAGAGCCCGTCATATTGAGGCCCGTTCCCGGCAAATGGAGCGCGGCCCCTGCGCCCGGCACCAGGGAGATTCCCCAAAAGGACTGAATCCCCGCGTTGAGCAGTTGCAAACCAAATCCGACGAGCACGCCTTTGATGAAAAAGGTAACCGACTTCACCCCGCTCCTGCCCTTTTTAACCGCCAATGAAATGATGAGCGCCGCCACCCCGAAAACGATGGGCAGCACAGGCAAAGAAGTCTGCGCGGTAGGGCCATTTGGAAACGACCGCCGTATTGCCCAAAGGCAAAAGGGTTTGAAACTCGTACTTCTCGGGATTGAGGTAAACATGGCTCGCCTCGGGGCCCTTCTTGTGCACCGAAACGGGGCTCACATCATTAAGGTAGAGCACATATTGCTTCCACATCGGGAGGTCGAGACCGAGCTCTTTGCGCACGGCAGAGAGCGATTCTTCATCCACCCTTTGCCCCAGCAGCATGCGGGCGGGATCGCCGGGATTGATGCTAAAAATGGAAAACACCAAGGTGATCACGCCCCAAAGGACGAGGAGGCCGTAACCCAATTTTCGGATGATGTAGCTCCCCAAAATTTTTGGCAGTTAATCGATGTATTTCTCCTTTACTTGTGCAAAGGTGGGCATGTCGTTGCCGTGCCATTTCATCACGATCTCTCCGTTTTTCAGCAAAAGCAATCCCGGATTGGCACGGACGATGGTCTTCAGAAATATTTCGTCGGCCTCGTAAAACGGTACAGCCAGGTCATTGCTATGGCGGAAGGGCTCGTACTCATCATAAGGCGATGAAGTGACCGCGTACACATGGTGGCCGGCAGCTGTGGCTGCTTGGGCCAGTTCCCTGAAATCAGTAAGTGACTGCCCCGTGCTCGCCTTAGAGATGTCGTACATCACAGCCATAAAGCTGTAGTTTTCATCGTTGAGAAGCTGATCGCCGATGTCGGCACCCTCTTCGTTTGAAATACTGAACATGGCGATTGGTGGCTCATACCCGCGCTGAATGACGATCGGCTCATCGCTCGAGTGGACGATCTGCCACGATTTGTCTTTCCAAACCTCTTCTTCCAAATATGCTTTGGAATTCATGGTTTTGGTCTCGCCGGTCTCTTGGTGTTCGAGTTTGTAAACCGTAGCGTAAATGGTGGGCTCAAGGCCGAGCTCGTCGGCGCTCTTCATCTGGTCTTTGATGTTTTTGCCGACGGCGTAGGGCCTGTAATCTTTGGTGGGCAGGTGCAAATAAGTGTACGTGGCAAAGCCATAGGTGAGTACTGCCAGAAGGAGCGCGAGGCCCCATTCGAAGACCCGACCTGTGATGTTGAGCTGCTTCAGCAAATAGAAAAAGGCCACGGAGATCAGCAGGAATCCGGTAGGCAGCATCCAGCCGAAAAGCCAACCGCCGAACAACAAGGTAATAACTATCGCAGCAGGCAATATGATCAGGCTGTCGCGGCTTTTGTTCACCTTAATGCGGCCGGCGCCCCACACCAGCACGAGGACCATGAAGAAAAGGCCGAGGTCTTTGTAAAACGATTCCCACGGTGTGAGCGAACGCCCCACCGAGCCCCTGAGGGCATCTCCAAAGCACCCGCAATCGGTGACGCAGGTGCGGTTAAAATCTGCTCCTGCGGTAATGGCAGCCATTTGGGCTTCGTTGCACTCTGCAGTAAAATAAGTGAGCCACCCGAAAAAGAGGGTCATCCCTAAAAGGGCGTAAGTGACCAGCCGCGCCTGAGCTCCGAATATGAGGGCGAGTCCGAGCAGGACTTCAATTCCACTTACAAAAAACGAGATTGGCAATGCCCAATCGTGAAAGGCGGCCCAGAAAGCACCGAGGGCGTTTTCATCAAAATACTCTTCAAGCTTGATCGCAAAACCGACCGTATCATTGGCCTTGATCAGGCCCGACACGACGAATATCGACCCCACAAAAATGCGCGAAACATAAATCGCCGATTCTTTTCGGCCCGCAACGAGCAGGGCTCCGTTGACCACGGCCGCTCCTGCGGCCATCCAGTAAATATTAAACGCGTCGACCACGCTGCCATCGATGAGGGCGAGTACGGTCATGAAAACTGCTGATAGCAAAAGGGCAATCCCGAGGGTGCGTGAATTCTTCATTGTTCGGAGTCGGTTTTTTCGGCGCCCTCCACTTCGTCCATCAGGATGAGGGCGAAGAGGGCGTAGTTGATCATGTCGTAGTAATTGGCATCAATGCCTTCGGAGATGAGGGTCTTGCCCTCGTTGTCCTCAATCTGTTTGATGCGGAGTATTTTCATCAAAATCAAGTCGGTAAGCGATGAAATCCTCATATCGCGCCAGGCCTCGCCGTAGTCGTGGTTCTTGCGACCCATGAGGTGGTAAGCTTCGCCGGCGTACTTGTCATAAAGGGTTTCGGCGAGGTCGGAATCGAGGCTGAGCTCTTCGCTGTCGATGAGTTCGAGCTGGATGAGGGCCATGATGCAGTAATTCACAATACCGACAAATTCGGGGCGGATGCCCTCCCCCACCATCGATTTGCGCACCTCTTGAATGGTGCGTACCCGATTGGCCTTGATAAAAATCTGGTCGGTGAGCGAGCTGGTTCGGAGGATGCGCCAGGCGGTGCCGTAGTCGCGCATTTTTTTGAAGAAGATATCTTTGCATTCCCCCAAGGCCTTGCGGTATTGGCGGGATGTATTTTTGACCATACCTTTAGAATCTGTTATCATCATAGAAATCGCCGTGAAAGATACTGCTTTTTACCAATGCCAAAGTATAGAGCTCCGCGGAGCCCTCATAGAATTTAACAAGCCTTTAACGATGGGCGTGATCAACGCCACGGCCGACTCCTTCTACAGCGGCAGCAGGGAGGAGGTGCCCGAGCGTATCGCCGAGCGCGCGCTGGCCATGATCGCCGAGGGTGCAGCCATCATCGACATCGGGGCCTATTCCACCCGTCCGGGGGCGGACAGCGTTTCCGCAAAAACAGAAAGCGAAAAGCTGACGGCGGCCATCACAGCCGTGCGCAGGGCCTGTCCCGACGCAATAATCAGCGCCGACACATTTCGCGCCGAGGTGGCCGAAGCAGCCGT
>JAIVHQ010000137.1 GCA_020200995.1 Flavobacteriales bacterium | reverse complement strand
CGCCTCAGTCTCTCTCCCTCCGGCAGTGAGAAGGCCGTGGAAGAGCACGTGCAATTCGAAACTGCTCCGTCGTTCAAAGGCGGGGTGCACCTCAAAGACCTGTTTTCGGCCATCACCCGCCACAAGACGGTGGAGTTTCGCTACGCCAAATTCACGGGCGGGAAGGAGCGGAGCTACACCCTGCATCCCTACCTGCTCAAGGAGTACCGCAACCGCTGGTATGTAATCGGCTACAACCCCGACAAGGGCGCCGTGGTGGTTTTTGGCCTGGACCGCATCGAGGGTCGGGTCACCGTCACCGATCACAGCTTCGAGCGCCTCGCCGATTTCAATCCCGACCTGTATTTCAAGTACAGCCTGGGTATCACCGCTGTCGATGAGGCGCCGGAGCGGATTCATTTGCGTTTCAGCCCCCTTTCCGGGAAATATGTGGCCACCCGGCCCTGGCATGCCAGCCAGAAAGTGCTCCGCGACGATGAGGTGGCCCTCGAAACTGAGATGGAGCTCTGCATCACCCGCGAACTCGTGATGCAAATCCTCAGCTACGGTAGCGATGTGGAGGTCAAGGCTCCTGACAGACTGCGCGATGAAGTAAAGGCTGAGTTGGGGCGGGCTTTTAAGATGTATTGAAAATCTGATTATTGTTTTGACCTGAAGGCACCATTCAGAATATGGGTATTTTCGGGCTGTTGTTTTTTTACGATTTTCGGTGCCGGATTTATCAATGCCTTAAACCGAGTATGGGATGACCAATCATTAGAAGCAAATAGCGGAGTTCAGTCGCCTGCGGTCAAAAATGCGTTCGAATGTAATTCACAGCTTGCTCGATGTTGAGGGGTGCTGTTTGAGCATTTTGTCTGACGAAAAAGAAGACTTCGTTTTTTTCTTTCAAATATACGGGCTCGGGAGAGGATGAGCAATCCAGCCGCAGCACAGTCTTCGCATCGACGGAAATAAAATTCACTTCAACATATTGGTTGGCATTGCTTCCCAACCTGCTGTTGTCATCCGCCACACCGATAAAGAGTACACCGCCGTCGCTGTTCAGGAATCCCGCTGTGGTTTTTAAGACAGCAAATTCCATTCGAGGATCTTTTTTTCCCGTGTGCAGATTTGTGCGCAGGGTGGACTTAAATTCTACGTTTTGGTTTTCGCCTTTTTGAATTAAAATTTTGGAAGCAGTTTGCGCGACGGATTGCATTCTTCCGATAATGGTCTTGGCAAGCGCCGAAACGATTTTCAGTGCGACCTCCGGCGGAAAAATACGCGGGTCTCTCATCTTTCGGTAATCCACGGCGATCATTTCCGAAGGTACATTGGTTGTTGCCGTTGCCAGTCGTACCGTTTCATTGAGCATGGCCCAATCTCCGAATACCTGCAGGGGAAAAACAGCAGTCATCGAGGTGCTGCTAAAACGCAAGGTGATTTTTCCCTTTATCAGGATGAAGAAAAACCGACCGGGCTGTTGCTCGCAAAAGACAGTCTCATTTTCGCCGTATTTTTTAGGGGAACAAATATTCGCCAATGCGCCTACTTCCTCATCCGAGCATGATTCGGAAATAGGATGTGCCCGCAAAAATTCTTCTGTACGCGACATGGATCAGGGCTTTCGGAGGGATTCCATCATTGTGGGTATGAGTTCTGATACGGTTGGATGCGGATGAACGGAATCTCGAATCACCTCATAACTCAAATCGCCGTACATCGCATTGGCGAGGCTGCTGATGATTTCATCCCCTCCCGTACCCAGAACTGTTGCACCCAGGATTTTTTTCGTTTGTGCATCGACCACTACCTGCATAAATCCGTTGGTCTCGCCCTTCTCTTTGGCCCGGGCTATGCGGCTCATTTCGCGATGTCCTACCAGCACATCATATCCTTTACTCAATGCTTCCTTCCTGGTGATGCCCACACGCCCGAGGGGAGGATCTACGAACAGTCCGTAGGTTAAGATGCGGTCTGATACTTTTCTGGTTTTACCCCCAAATTTATTTTCGGCTATGATTTCATAGTCATTGTAAGCCGTATGTGTGAAAGCCCCTTTGCCGTTGCAATCTCCGAGGGCGTAAATGCCGGTAACATTGGTTTCTAAGTGCTCATCGACCTCGATAAATCCGCGCGAATCTGTAAGGACTCCGCTCTTCTCAAGTTCTAAGCGGTCCGTGTTGGGTTTGCGGCCTACTGCAAGAAGAATGTGCGTGCCCCGAATCTCAATGTGGCCGTCTTTTTCGCAATCGATTTTTGCAACAATTTTTCCGTCAGCATCGGAGGTGGCACTGATGCATTTCGCGCTGAGACGAAATTCAACGCCCTCATCCTCCATAAATTTCTGCACTGTTTTTGATGTTTCTTCATCTTCCCGGCCGATAATGGTTTCTCCCTGTTCAATCACCGTGACGCGGGCGCCGAAGCGCCTGAACATTTGTCCGAATTCCAATCCGATGTAGCTGCCCCCGACAATAATGAGGTGTTCGGGAATTTCTTCTAATTCCAGAATGCTGCTGTTGGTGAGGTAAGAAACATCTTCGTATCCTTCCGGAATAAAGGGCCTGCTTCCAACATTCACATAAATTAGATCGGCAGTGATTTGCTCTCCGTTTACCTCCAGCTCTTTGCGTCCGATAAAACGGCCTTCGCCCTTGAAATACGTGATGAACTCGTTTTCTTCAATACCCTCTGCAATTCCTTTTACAGAACCTTCGATGAGTGCGTCTTTCCGGGCCTTGATTTTTTTCAAATTGGCTTTGGCTCCCGGAGGAATTTCAATGCCCAAGGCATCACCGTTTTGTGCTTCCCACATTCGCCGTGCACTTGCTACATAGGTCTTTGTGGGCGTGCACCCTACATTGAGGCAGGTACCTCCGAGGTGTTTCTTTTCAATAAATGCGACCTTCTTCTTTTCCGAAGCGAGCTTAAAGGCCAGGGGAGTTCCGGCCTGCCCGGAGCCTATAATGATGGCATCAAATGTTTTCATGTGATTTTATTTTTTAAATCCGAACCCTCGGATGTGTTTGGTCATGCCTCTCATTTCGCCGTTGAGAGTGTCGATCGAAACGTGGTTTTCACGTGATCGTGCACATACTTTTGCGAAAGGCTTCAGCACAAGCAGTCTGCCCTTTGCGCCGCGAATCTGACCGGGTGGTGTTGTTTTGCCAATGGACTTTCGGCTGAGGAGTGTCATTTATGATTAAATCAAATGATTAAGGTGTAAAGCATGAAAAAGCCCAAGGCAATGAATATGATTGAAATTCCAGCTTTCACTTTGTCTTCCGGGAGTACTTTTTGCAATTTAGGTCCGATTTGTCCGCCGATGACTACACCGGGAATCGTGAACAACACAATATTTATCACCTGATTCAATACCTCCCCGCCTTCTTTGGCAAATTCGTAAAAGTGACCTGCGGATGCCACCAGTACGGTAATGACCACTGTAAATACGGAAGTAGCCACAGCCACAGGTGTAGGTACTTTGCATCGGGCCACCAAATGGTACTCTTGAAGTTCGGCGAGTCCTACAGATATCATACCTACAAAAACACCCCCAACGGCCGCAAAACTGCGACCCATATTTTTATTGCATATGGTGTAGCGGTAGACCTTGCCCGAGGCATCTGTCAGCTTAGACTCATAGTTTCCTTCAAATTCTTTTTGCCGGATAGCCTCATGTTTTTCTCGTTCTTCTTTGCGCCAGGCGTTAAAAAGTTGAGAGCCGATAAAAACCAGACCTACAGCGAAAATACTTTTTAAAATATCGGGGTGAACGGCGTCGGAGTAATAAGTTCCGATCAAGGCAGCGGGCACAGAGAATATGAGCAGATTTTTGGCCAAATTAAAATCGATTAAACGGGCCTTGTAATAGGCGATCAATCCACTCGAAAAACCGAATAATTCTGTCACCAATGCTGCACCGATCGCAATTCGGGGGTCCAACTTTAAGGCCAGCATGAAGAGGGGCGAGAAAAAAACAGCGCCGCCAATACCTGAACCCATCGCTACCGTGGCGATTAATATCGAAACGGGAAACAAATACCAAAATTCGAATGTGAGTTCCATGTATGCTTTTCAAATTGAGTCTTATGAATAGTAAATTGA
>JAIVHQ010000341.1 GCA_020200995.1 Flavobacteriales bacterium | reverse complement strand
GTGTACCACCTTCGCAGTCCATTAAAACAATTTATTGACAGGAACTTTCAAAAAGCAAAAAGAGGGCGAGGTAGCCGAAAGGCTTGCGCACACAGGCTGCGATTACTCATTCCCTTTCTTTTGCGCAGCGGTATTCTTGGGGCCTTCGGGGTTCTTCGCTGTCCGACAAATCATAGTGCTGAAAGGGGCTTCCTAAAAAGAATGAGATGTGGCCAAAAGGTTTGCGCTGACCCGGCTGCGATCCTCCGCCGGGCATTTGCCCGCTGCCTTGCAGGGTCTTCGACCTGCGGAATTAGCAGTAATTTGTCAAATTGAAGCATTGTGGTTGTGGGCATTCGCCCACGTTGGTATTTCTCAGTTCATGTTTTTATTCAAGCATAATCAACATCCGGAGACCTTAATACCCGGCACTCGCCAGAGGAGGAGCAACTGCGCGGACGCCGGTTCATTCAAAGTTAATACACTCACAAAGTGTAGTTTAAAAAATCTGTCATTGGTAGCGTAGCGAAGGATCGTGTGCTCCATGCAAAGGCTTTCCGCGACAGGCATATAAGAGACCTTACAGTTTAAAAACCATGAGTACTTAACGGAGGCTATGGCTAACGCGATTGAGGCCCTTCGGGTTTATTCGCCACATCCACCACTCCCTGAGCAGGCTCATACTCCAGCGATGATGGAATTTGTATCTTTGATTCAATGAACCTCATCGAGCAACACATTGAATTCATCAAGGCCCTGTGCAAATCACACAAGGTAAAATCTTTGTACGCCTTCGGATCTGTCCTAACCGATAAATTTGATGCAGAGAGCGATGTCGATCTCATCGTGAATTTCAAAGATGTAGACTTGTTGGATTATGCTGACAACTATTTCGATTTTAAGTTTTCATTGGAAGACACCCTGAAAAGGCCTGTGGACTTGGTGGAGGAAAAGGCCATGAAAAATCCCTACTTTAAAAAGACAGTTGAAAAAAGTAAGCGGCTCATTTATGGATGAATATGTTCATGCCTGGCTTTATGATATAAAAGCGTCGATCGAGGAAAAATGACAGATTATTATTCCGAGCTGAAATAATTTCATTTCTACATATCACCACTAACACCATAGGATTCGTGTCGCTCCGCGGCAGTTTCTTTCGTTCCTTTTTCTTGAAAAAAAGGAACCAACTTAGCGACAGCGATCTCACAAGGGCCGCTGAAAAGCAGACAATGACCGCGTAAAATTCAAGCGAAAGCTAAGGCAATTTTGGCGGCAATGCCTTCCTCCTTATTAATGGCGCGTCGGCCAAATCAGGCATGATTTTTTGACTCGATTTAAGGCATGCTTTATCGGCGAAATTTAACCCTCAAAGATACAACCAACTGTTTCGTCAAAAAATCAGCCTTATTGCTGTAGCTTCCGCGGGCCACACACGGCGATGTTGTAGTATTGATTGATCGGGAGGCGTTTCGGGAGACGGAGGGGTTCTATCACTCGTTTGACTCAGCCGACGTTGGTGAAGAAGAGTTCGTGTGTAAAGTTCGGAGGTTGAGAAATATTATCCCGAATTTCGAACAGAGTAAAAATGTTCGTCATGCGCACCCCGGCCTAATCATGATTGGGTACGAACCGCGTAGCGGTGACATGACATTAGCCCACGGCCGGTCATTGAGCGTAGCCGAAATGCAAGCCGTGGGTTAATGTCGGCGTAATGCAAAGGTTTTGGCGGCATTTTTGCCCCGCAAAAATGATGACAACTTAGCGAAGCGGTCTCACAACCGGAGGGCGTAAAACCGATTATCAGGGACACAGATAATCAACAGGTTAATTCCAGATACATAGTAGACAAGATAGAAACAAACACGCGGCGGTTTACCTGCCGGAGGCACGGCAGCCGCACCAATATTTTTTTTTGAATTAAATCTTCAGGAGACGGGCAATGTCCTTTCCGGAAATGCGAATTTTTCGCGCTCACAGAGCAAAAACAAAAAAAAACGCAGCCCCGTCGAGGCTGCGCTTTCATTTGATTGGTGTTTCGAAAAACTTCGCTGATCAGTCTTTGATCAGTCTTTCACCAGTTTGAGTACTGAAGTACCGTTGGCCGTTTCGATGCGGGTGATGTAGAGTCCCGGCTTGAGGGCCGAAGCGTCAATAGCTACCATTTCATTGTGCGGAACGGCCGACCATACCACCTGTCCGATGGCGTTGAAGACCTGCACCTGAGTAATGGGGGCGTTTTCTGAGCTTACGTTCCAGGCATCCTTCGACGGGTTGGGGAAAGCAGAAATGCCATCCGCCTCAAAGTCGGTGGTGCTTACAGTTTCGCCATCGCCGAAAACAACATTGTCGAAGTACACGGTGTGGCCTGTTTCTCTCGGGCCGTAGCTCGGGAAGAAGATGATTTGGTCCGTTTCGCCGGGGAGGGTGTGGCCGATATACTCGGACATGTCAAATTCCACTTCAAACCATGCGTCGGCCACATCGTTTTGCACAACTGTTTCGAGAAAAGCGGCACCTACAGGCGTTGCAAACTTCAAGGCCACAGGAGAGGCAAATCCTTCCTGATAAACCATCATACTTACGGTGCTGTTTTCTTCGGTGATGGTAAATTCTCCGATGCCCGCTCCGTGTTCAGTTTCACAACCCGCTTGTCCCCAAATTTCGGTTGAAGGATAGTCGATGACCATTCGGGCCACGTTGGCCGATCCGTTTACATCGTCCACAGAGATGTTGGGTACCACGGAAAACTCGGGATTTTGTTCGCCTTCGGGCGCTTCAAAAGTGGCCCAGTTCCAGTCGGCACCAAAGCCGTCCGGTTCAAAATCGACGGGATTATTTTGGGCAAAACCCAAAGTTGCAGTTCCCAAAAATGAGAGTAGAATTATTCTTTTCATAAGGTAATTGTTTGGTGATTTAATGAGTGTACAATGTACATCAATTAAAGCGAAGGCCCTTGCACTACACGGCATAAAACTACATCACGACTACATCAAATCGGGTTTTTAGGCCAGAACGGGTTTCTCATTTGTGTAAACTTGTTAATGCGAGAGGCGCGCTGAAGCAGAAACCTGATTTCGGTGATGCGGTGAAGGTGATGATCAGATGGCCCAATTGAG
>JAIVHQ010000340.1 GCA_020200995.1 Flavobacteriales bacterium | reverse complement strand
CACAAGGCGTACGCCTGATCAACCTCCGCAACGGCGACGAGATTGCCGCTGTAGCAAAGGTCGAAGTATCAGAAGCTGTGGAAGACCTGGTTGAACCCATCGAAGGAGAAGGTGAAGACGGAGATGAAGACCAAACTCCACCGACTGCCTCGGACAACGGTACAGAAGAGTAAATCTGATTCTATTGAATGAGAATTTGAAAGGGGGTGCCGCACAGGTGCTCCCTTTTTTTGTGCTTCGGCATTTGGCTTTCCTCGGGTCGCAGGCTCTGCAAGACAGTAGACGAATGTAGCTGCGGTGTTGCCTGCTGTATGATTGCTCCGATGGGCATGCGCCCTTCGGAATTATTTTCGAAAACATGATTTCGAGAAGAATGTGATGCTCTGAATATTCCGCAGCATTACAAATGCAGCGGAGCTTTTCGATTTATTGGAAAATGCCGTATTATGATTTAATTCGTTTATCAAACAGTAATTCTTTGGGTCTAATGTCGCTTATAATATGATTGCTCCGCTGCATTTGTAATGCTGCGGAACTATCTTCCTAATCTTGGTTTTCAAGAGAATTCTTGATTCGACTTTCCGCAGCATTGCAAATGCAGCGGAGCCTTGCGGTTTATTGTAAAGATCTTCCTTGTTTCGATATTCGTCTATCAAGCATTTGCACTTGGCATCGTGACTCAATCTCATTGTAAATGCCGCAAAGCATTGCGGTTCATGAATGAACAAAACTTCTCGAAAGATCTAAAACAACGCGAAAAACAAAACCGCCAAAGCAGTTAGCGCGGCCAGGCAGATGTAGGCATAGCGTTCTTCACCCCGCGAGAGGGCGGCGGACTTGACATAAGGCAGTCGCATGGCACGCAGGTTGAGCCAGGCCAGTACCGGCGTGGCTCCGAACGAGAGTACCGTAGCCACATCGACCATATCGGTCATACTCGGCGCCCAAAAGGTAAGAAGTGCAAAAGCACCCGCAGCCAGTATGATGAGTGCGGTACTGTAACTCACTTTTCCACCTTTGAATCCCGACACTTTCAGTGCTTCGGCCAGCGATCGCGGGATGGCATCGAGCACGGTGAGGGTAGTGCTGAACATGGTGGCGAGCGCGGCAACTGCGATTACCGCAAAGGCCCAGGGGCCGAGTTCGGCGGTGTACATTTGCAGCAGGGCTTGCGAAAATCCCACGCCTGATTCGGGCAGGGATGCAGCCGAACCGAAAAAATACAATGCTCCGAGACCCAAAAACAGCACGCCGAGCACCATGGTGCCCCAATAGCCCACTTCAAAATCGAGCATTCCGCCGCGGGCAGAGAAGTTTTCACCTTCGTTCTCTTTCTTTTGCACAGCCCAGAGCGAATGCCAAACAGAAAGATCGAGCGGCGCGGGCATCCATCCCATGAGCTTGACGAGCATGGCGAGGAAGGCCCCGTCGATCATTGCTGAAACAGTCTCGGGGCGCGGCGCACGGCCGCTGCTTAAGGCTAGAACGAAAGCGACAACCGTCGATATGGTGAGCAAGAGGATCATCAATCGCATGATCGACTCCAGTCGGTGGTACTTGCCGCTGAGCAATATCACCACAGAAATCGCGAGAACAGCGCCTGCAGTGTAAGCGGGATCGCTGCCAAGATCAAAAACATACATCGCGATGCCTGCCGTGACTGACGTGATGGCGGCGATCACAGCGAACATAGTGCCGAAGGTGAAAACCACAAAAACGAGGAGGGCACTGCGGCCAATGTCGCGGTAGCCCTGCACCAGACTGCGGCCCGTGGCGAGGGCAAATCGCGGACCGATCTTAAAAAAAGGATACTTGGCAGCGTGGCTGAAAACAATGGCTATGACCGGCAGCCACCCATAAAGTGCTCCCGCCCTTGTGGATTGCACCAAATGCGAAACGCCCACAGCGGCTCCTGCATAGAGCAATCCGGGACCCAGTAGTTGGGCAAACTGAAGGATGCGTGCTGTAGAACGGGTCAAAGCGGTCAAAAACGGCAGGTTCGGTAAAGAAGGGACGAATATATGCATCAACAGTTAAATGACACGGCGGTCACTCAATCATGCGGCTTTTAAATTGTTGAAAATAGGAGTGCGCGTTAAAATAAATATTATTATTGAAAAGCTATCCTTATATTCTACGTCAAATACATCTAAAAATGAGCATTATATAAAAATATATCCTTAAAATGCCACACTAACGACCAGTTTCAATGATTATGTGAGATGTACGTTTTTCTTGTGAGCTTCACATTTCAACAAAGCAGGTTTTATCAAAAACAAGCAATGGAAAACAGCTGGCTACTATTGATTTTAGGAATTACCGCTCTTTTAGCTTCAATGACGTCCCATGAGCGCATCAGGCAAATGAGACGAACCCCATTTTTTATTAACTTATCACTCGGGCTAAAGATCGAGCGCGTAGCCTACGCCGCTTTCCCCGCGATATTCATCGGCCTATGGATTGCGGTATAGCAGAGCGTACTTTCCAATTTTGTGCCTTCAAGCCTTATTTTGAAGCTTATCTTTGCTTTTCAGCTTTCGCACCCAATTCAGGGCATTTTCGGGTTCCGAAAAAATACGGGCAGGACATGAAGGTTTGTTGAATTTTATGTAGAAGTTGGCGACTATTTTATGGGCCAGGCCACTCAAAATAATAGCCTGTGAAGCCCTTATAGAAGAATGCCCGTCGCTGTCCGCAAAATAAGCCCTGGCCTCCCGACTGAATGCGATGTCAAGGCCCCGAAAGTCGATCACCAGATGCACAGGGCAGCCGTCGTTCAATTCTTCCAACACCTCCGTGTGCTTCTTTGCCTGTTCGATATCGAATTCATCATCAATTTCTTTGTAACGAATCCAAACCACATCGCCTTCGAGCAAGTAGAACATTGCCGTGGGCAATTCTGCTCGCTTCAAAATGTTTAACTCAGGGTTTGCCCGCCGAGAGTATCGGTCTAATTTTGCAGGAAATATCATTCATGTACAAACGGCTGCTTCGACCACTGCTTTTTAAGTTATCGCCCGAAAAGGCACATAACTTCACTTTCGGGCTCCTGCAATTTGTGTTTTCAATTCCATTCGTTCGCACTATTTTTTATACGATCTATAATGTGAACAGCAAGCACCTCGAAAGGGATGTGTTCGGTGTTCACTTTAAAAATCCCGTGGGCCTGGCGGCGGGATTCGACAAGGATGGCAAGATTTTCAATCAGCTCGGCTTTATGGGGTTCGGCTTTATTGAAGTGGGAACGGTAACGCCCGAGCCGCAACCCGGCAATGACCAGCCGCGGCTGTTTCGTCTTCCCCAAGACCAAGGCTTAATCAACCGCATGGGGTTTAATAACAAAGGAGTGGAACAGCTGCGCAAAAGGCTGAGGAGAAAATACGCAGTGGTGGTGATCGGTGGAAACATCGGCAAAAATAAAGTGACGCCCAACGATAAAGCGGTAGATGATTACCTTCACTGCTTTGAAGCCCTGTATGAGGACGTTGACTATTTTGCGGTAAACGTTTCTTCGCCCAATACGCCCAATCTGCGGGCGCTCCAGGAGAAGGAACCGCTGATGCATATTTTGAATACCCTGAAAGCGGCTGCCTCCAAAAAGTCGCACTACCGTCCGATTTTGCTCAAGATCGCACCCGATCTCACCGACGAACAGCTCAACGACATCATCGACATTGTGGCAGAAACGGGTATCGACGGAGTGATCGCCACGAATACCACCATTTCCCGAAAAGGGCTGAATACCCCCACAGGGGAAGTAGAAGAAATGGGAGCGGGGGGCCTTAGCGGCAAACCGGTGAAAGCGCGAAGCACGGAAGTCATTCGCTACCTCCACGACAAATCGGGCGGGGCTTTCCCCATCATCGGGGTGGGTGGAATACACAGCGCTGAAGATGCCCTCGAGAAACTCGAAGCAGGTGCATCGCTCGTGCAGCTTTACACGGGCTACGTGTACGAAGGGCCCGGACTGGTGCGCGACATAAACAAAAAACTCATAGCAAATGCTCGAAATCGTTGAATGCCCCAGGGATGCCATGCAGGGGATTGAGACACCCATCCCGACTGCAGTCAAAATTGATTATATCAACGCCATCCTGAAAGCGGGCTTTCACACGGTCGATTTCGGGTCGTTCGTTTCTCCAAAGGCGATTCCTCAAATGGCCGACACGCGGGAAGTCCTCGCCGGACTGGAGCTCGATTCAACTTCCTCAAAACTTCTCGCCATTGTGGCCAATGCCCGCGGGGCCGTCGATGCGGCCGAATTTGATGAAATCGGTGTGCTCGGCTATCCGTTTTCCATTTCGGAAACTTTTCAGCGGCGCAACACCAACGCCGGCATCGAAGAATCGCTGGGAAGGATTGAGGCCATCGCCGAGAC
>JAIVHQ010000339.1 GCA_020200995.1 Flavobacteriales bacterium | reverse complement strand
CTCGAGGCAGCCATGTAGTCGTTTACTACAGCTGTACAATCATGGTGAGATATACTTGCATTCGCTGTGTCACCGTTCAGGCCTTCGCAGAAACCATCTTCGTAATAAAAATGTCCGTGAGTTCCTGAAGATGAGGTGGGGATAACTAAGTCTCCTCCCCAGAAATCACCCACTTGAGCTCCGTCAATTCTTAATCTGCTGGCGTCAAAATACCCCGAAGCCATCCGACTAGAATGGATTGCAAAAATAACCAACTCATCATTATCATAAAATGGTTTATCAATTTGATAATTCTGCGGGTACATTTGATTCTGATCAGCCACATAAATTCGTGAGCAAACATTTTTTTCGATATGAGGAGCGTCATAATGGACAATAATGTATACACCCCACCATCCTTTATTGCCATCAAATGGTTGTTCAGGAAACGTAAATGTCAAAGAATCATTATCAATTGTAACTGATTCAGAAATTTCGTTTGCGTGTGTTGCAAAAAAATCAGTCAGGTCATTATCTTCTATTTGTTCAGGACCGGCCTGGTTTTCTAATGTCCAATTTATAGGAGAATTATTGATATACATAGTGTGGTTTGGTGGCCTTCCGTATCTGTAAGTCAGTGCATAAACACGCAATAAATCGTAATCATCTTCCCATTTTATCTTTGCTTTTACGTTGCTCTTTGAGCCTATATTGTCAACTCCTGATGAAATCACGCCTCCCTTAAAACAATCTTCAGCAAACAATATCTGAGCGTTAACATTTTGTAAGGAAAATAAGATTGTTAACAGTGTAAATAAGCAGGCGCAGCGTATGATTGAAGCCGAATTAACACACTTAACACACTGAAATAATGACAAATACATAAGACAAACTTAGTAAAAAATCTCCTGCCCCATTTGCTTTTAACTACCAGTGTTGTTCGACCTGTCATTCAAAAAATGAAAAGGCCCGTCTTCCGCAGTGGTTGTGATGAGGTAGGCTTATCAACTTACATTCAAAAGGCCCAATACCCGAAACCAATCGGATAAAAGGCGCAATCAAGAAGAATCGCGACCTCAGCTACAAGCAGCTCGAATTGCGCGTGTATGACGTTACCGGCCGCACGGTGTGGTCAGGGGTCTACGGTGCCGATGACACCATGATATTGGTGGACGGCCGCGAATTTCCCAAAGGACTGCTGATCTACCAGGTGATCATCGACGGTTCAAATGTTGAGAACGGAAAAGTGATGCGTGTGGAGTAATTTCCTTCAATTAGGATTGTGAATAGGAGAAGACGGTCTGAGAGGGCCGTCTTTTTCTATTTGGTCTGATCAAATTAGGCTTTTATATTAAGCCGGAGGAATGACAGCGGACTTTCTACACAGCCACTAATTTTTGTTTACCCGCTTAATGAAGCTTCTGTTCTTTAAAGTTCGAGAGCAGGTGTTACACTGAGCCCACCGAAGTGCTTGCGAAGGCCTCCAAAACCGCAGTCCCGCTGCGGCGGGATGAGAATTTTGAGGCCGAGCATAACGCAGCTCGAATATCAAGTCTTTAGACCAAGTCCTTGGATCAAGCCGGAGGCATGACCGCAGGCATGATATCGGGTTCTAAGGACAGAGAACACCTTGAGTCAGGCCATAAGGTCAAGTGGCTGAGTCGGAGAGTTCGATAAGCAACTCCATAGACCAAGCAGCATGCATGGGCGCTCGCAGTTCTAAAAACTTGGAGTCCCGCCGCGGCGGGATGACTGACTTAAGAAAGTGCAACGCCGATCTAAGATCAAGCCGAAGGCATGAGAATGGACTTTCTGTCCAGTCACTCTTTTACGCGCTCGCTGTACTGGCCGGTGCGCGTATCAATCTTCACCCTATCCCCGGTATCAATAAAAAGAGGCACACGCACCTCAGCGCCGGTGTCGATGGTGGCGGGCTTGAGGGTGTTGGTGGCGGTGTCGCCTTTTACGCCCGGCTCGGTGTAGGTGATTTCGGCTTCGATAAACTGTGGCAACTCCACAGAGAGGGCGAGTTCTTCTTCAGCGTGAAACATGATGGTGCACACCATGCCTTCGCGGAGAAAGTCGGGCTTTTCCATGAGGTGACCTTCGATGAAGACCTGCTCATAGGTGTCGGTGTGCATGAAGTGGTAGCCGCCGTTTTCTTCGTAGAGAAATTGATACGGGCGGTACTCGATGCGCACCACGTCAATGGTGTGGCCGGCCGAGAAGGTGTGGTCGACTACCTTTCCGGTTTCGAGGTTGCGCAGTTTGGTGCGTACAAATGCAGGGCCTTTTCCGGGCTTTACGTGTTGAAATTCGATCACGGTAACCAATTTACCGTTGAGCCTCATACAGAGCCCGTTTTTGATGTCAGATGTGTTGGCCATGGGTCATTTATTTGTTCAAAAGTAGAAAATTATCGAGGCTTGAATTCCTCGACGTTGATTTTTTGGGTGCAAAAGGCGTATTCGTCGGCCTGGTGGTTCGAGGCCACGATGAAGAGGCGGTCCTTGCGCACGTCATTCACGGTTTCATTGTACCACTCCACGCCGCTGCGGTCGAGGTTGGAAGTGGGCTCATCGAGAAACACCACGGCGGTGTCGCTGTAGAGGGCGAGCCCCAGGCGGAGGCGCTGCTTCATCCCCGATGAGAGGTGCTTTACGGGCCGGTCGGCCGCGTGCTCAAGGCGGGTGATTCGGGCGATTTCGCCGGGATCAATTTCCGGAAGGGCCGGCTTGAGCGAAAAGTGAAAACGCGCGGTTTCCATCACGGTGAGCTCTTCGTAGAGTTCGAGGTAGGGACTGCAAAAACTCATGCGGCGGTAGGCTTTCGCAGCCGGGAGCGGAGTCCCTTTTTCCGAAAAGGAAAGGCTGCCCTCCGAAAGGGGAGCGTAGCCGAGGAGGGTGCGCAGGGCGGTGCTCTTGCCCGAACCGTTGCCCCCGAGTACGACGTATGATTCGGCGCTCGTCAGCGTTTGGCTCCAGTGGCGGAAGATCCAATCGCGGTTGAAGCGTTTGCCCGCTCCTTTGAGTGTGATTTCAAACATGGGGGCTTAGCCGCGCATCACGCCTTTGCTCGATTTGCGAATAAAGTCCAGAATCTCCGCCCTTTCGGGAATGTCGGGAACGGTCTCTTCCACGATCGAGAGCGCTTTGGTAATGTTGGTGTTTTGCA
>JAIVHQ010000338.1 GCA_020200995.1 Flavobacteriales bacterium | reverse complement strand
GCCATACAGCACTACCTCAGCGATAGTGCCGGCGAGCAGGCCATCACCGGATTTGCCGACAGGAAAGGCAATGGACGGGTCAAGGTAAACGCCGTGGAAGTTTGTGGAACCAAGGCCGGATACAAACCCCAAACCGGTCAGTCCTTCGCCATGCGGTTTGCTTTGGAAAATCCCGAAAGCATTCCTGGCTCCGACCTGCGTTTCGACCTTCGCATCGACGACCACATGGGGCAACGCGCTGCATGGCTCAGCAACACCCTTTCCGAAAATGAAAAGGCCGAACCGGTCTCTGAGATTTCGTTCGAAGTCGACAAGCTCAGCCTCAACGCAGGCCTCTACTATGTGACTCTTTACATCGAGGTGCGCAACGAGGTGAGCGACTGGATTCAAAATGCCTTCTCATTCGAAGTCAGCGAGGGCGACTACTACGGCACCGGCAAGCCCGTACCGATCAATCAAAGCAATATTCTCATCGATTTTAAAGTGGCATACGATGTTTGATAGCCTGAAGAACCGATTGCGAAAGGTGGAAAAACGCCTCGATTACCTCGCTGAAATGCAGGGGGAAAACCTCGCATCCCTGCAGCTTCAAAAGCTTTTCGGTGACGGATTTTTTATGCCGCTCACCTCGTGGTCCATCTCTCCTGCCGAGGTGCTACACATTTGCAACGACATCGAAGTGAACAACCGTCGCTCCATCATCGAATTCGGTTCGGGATACAGCACGCTCTGTATGGCTCGCATGCTCCAAATCACAGGTCGTGATGCCCGACTTTTTTCGGTCGAGAGTGACGCCTCCTGGTTTGAATCGATGAATGATGCCTTGAAACGCAACGGCCTCGATGAATTTGTAGAGCTCATTTTTGCCCCTGTGGTCGATGCTCCCCCCGAAATTTCCATGTCTGAAGATGGCCGCTGGTACGATGCAGATATTCTCGAAAAGGCCCTTAAAAATGTTGATTCTGTTGACTTGGTAGTGGTCGACGGGCCTTTCGGTTCAGTGTCTTCCCACGCCCGCTATCCCGCGGTTCCTTTTTTGAAAAGCAAGTTAGCCGATCGCTTTGCCGTTTTCCTCGACGATGCGACCCGTCCCCACGAACGCAAAATTGCCGAGAGATGGAAAGACTTGATTGGCGCAGATCCCAAAGATTTTGGCCGGTATATGTATTTTACCAATTCCAAAGGATTCGACTCTGAGCCTTACGGCAAAATGAGTGTTTAGAATTATTCCTAATGAAGCCAACCCAACAAAAAGTACTTCAGATCGACAAGATCAGCAAGTTGTACCGCTTGGGCAAAATCGGTACGGGAACCCTCTCGGGTGATCTGAAGAGGCAGATGAGCCTTTGGCGCGGCGACAATGACCCCGCTATACCGGTAGACTACGACGACAGAACAATTGCAGGCGAAAAAGAGGTTTGGGCACTGCGGAATGTGGACATCGATATATTTAAAGGTGAGGTGGTGGGTCTGATCGGTAAAAACGGCGCAGGAAAAAGCACCCTGCTCAAGTTGCTTTCGAGGGTCACATCGCCCACCACAGGGAGTATCAAGGCCAAAGGGCGTATTGCCAGCCTGCTGGAAGTGGGTACGGGCATGCACCCCGAGCTGACGGGACGCGAAAATATTTTCCTCAACGGGGCCGTCCTGGGAATGTCACGCGATGAGATCGAGAGGAAGTTTGATGAAATCGTCGAGTTTTCGGGGTGTGCCACCTACATCGATACGCCGGTAAAACGATATTCGAGTGGGATGAAGGTGCGGCTCGGATTCTCGGTTGCGGCATTTCTCGAGCCGGAAATTCTTATTGTTGACGAAGTGCTGGCGGTGGGCGATGCTGAATTTCAGAAGAAGGCTGTGGCCCGAATGAAGGAGATCAGCGGCGGAGGCGACCGCACCGTGATATTTGTGAGCCACAACATGACATCCATCCGCAGCCTTTGCACCCGCAGCATTTTGCTCGAAGGCGGCAGGGTGGCCTTCGACGGTGATGTGGCAGGTTGCATCGCGGAGTACCTCGGTTATGATGTCGAAACCACGGCTTCCTCTTTCTCCTGGGCCAAGCAGGATGCGCCGAAAAGTGATGAGGTGAGAATGGTTAGCGCAAGGGTGGTGAGTCCGGGAAAAGCCTATGGAATGCCTTTTGCCATAGATCGAGAACTTTGCTTCGAGGTTGAAGTCGAGCGGCTTAATCCCGACTCCATCGTGGACTGCACCTTGCGCATTTTGACCGACGGCGGGGAATTTCTCGCGGCTTCGAGCACCTTGTATTTTTCCGAACAGGAAGACGAACAACCGCCAAGTGGCAACCTGCTTAAATTCACCTGCTGCATTCCTGCTGATTTCTTCAACCAAGGAGTGTACCGGTTCGGAATCTACCTCCTGGCCGATCGAAGGCGCACCACCTTGAGACTCGATGACTTATTTCGACTCACCCTCACCACTGCAGAGCGCGATACCGACGGTTGGCTGGGCACTCCCGGCAGCATGTTGTTGCCCCGGTTTCATTGGCGCACTGAAAGTTTGTAGGGGATGTACTTCGGATTGTGGCCACGGAAGTCGCATCACCTCATATTTTTTATTCGTGATAATTAGTACCCATTCGTCAATTCGTGGTTCCTTTTTTGCCGCCATCGGCGGCTTTTTCTTTAGCCACGAATGGCACCAATGCACACGAATGGGTTTGCGGATGGTCGGGCTCTACACTTCAAACCTTTTTTTCATTCGTGAAAATTAGTGTTCATTCGGTCATTCCCGCCCGACTGCGTCATGCGGGCGGGCGTGGTTCCTTTTTTGGACCGTCTTCGACGGCTTTTTCTTTAGCCACGAATGGCACCAATGCACACGAATGGGTTTGCGGATGGTCACTCCCTCCACTCTCCGGTCCACATCATTTTGACGAGGCTCACCAACGAAAGGAAGATGATGACCGCCCCCGGAAATCCGCCGAGGTTTGACAGCATTTTGATGCCGTCAATACCCGCAAAGTTAATGGCGATGAAAGCGGTGAACCCGATTAAAGCACCCCATGTTATTTTGATGTACACCGGCGGTGACGGCGATTCAGGTGAGATGCCGGTGCTGCTGATTCCTCCCATGGCTTCAGTGTTGCTGTCGGCGGCGGTGGTGTAAGAGAGGAAGACGGCAAAAAGAAAAATGC
>JAIVHQ010000337.1 GCA_020200995.1 Flavobacteriales bacterium | reverse complement strand
GGCGAGGAGAATGCCCTCGCGCTCCCAGTCCCATTTTTCGCCCACGTGATCCTGAAACCAAAGCTTTCGGCCTTCTTCGAAATAAGTGAGGTACACGGCATTGTTCACAATGCCGTACGAGTCGAGGTCGTTAAAGCGGATGTGGATGGGGTAGCGGGAATTTTTCAAAAAGACTCAGGTTATCGGGTTCATAATGACGCTGAACACCGTGATGCTGTTCGGGTCGCGGTCGTAAAAAAGCTTGTCGAGCGCCGACTGTACATTCTTCGCACTGAAGTATGAGGTTTGAAGTGTTTCACCCTCGGCGTGGCGCCACTGAATGGTATAGCTGCTCTCTTTGTCCTTGTAGCTCTTGACATATTTGAGCATACGCTTCATCGTGTCCTGCTTGTCATAGCCCTCTTCAAAATGGAAGAGGAAGGACTGGTTGTGGCGCGGGTTTACCGTCACCAGGTGGAGGGTGGTCTTGCCTTCGTTTTCACCAAAATTGTATATCAGGCTGTTGGGCCCAAGGCCGATGTATTGCTCTATTTCGCGTTGCAACCGCGCTGTCTCGATGTTTTTATCCGTCATCCGTGTGCTGTATTACGCGTCAAATTTACTGAATTCGCTGTTCATACTCTTAAACTCGGGTACAATGCTCTTCATTTTTTGCACCATTCCCGCATTGTCTTGGGAGTGGAATAATGCGATGAGGGCCTCTGTTTGTTCGGCCACTTCTGTAAAAATATTGGGTCTCACCTGTGCGCGCTTGATGCGGGGGTGGTGTGTGTGCAGGGTATTTTCGGCATCGTTGAGCAGTTCCTCGTAAAGTTTTTCGCCGGGGCGGAGTCCAGTGATTTTGATCTCCATGTCTTTGCCGACTTCAAATCCACTGAGGGTAATCATCTGTCGGGCCAGATCGATGATTTTTACCGAGTCGCCCATGTCGAATACGAATATCTCACTGCCTTCACCCATGGCTCCCGCTTCGAGTACGAGTCCGCAGGCCTCGGGGATGGTCATGAAAAATCGGGTCACTTCGGGGTGGGTCACCGTCACAGGACCGCCGGCTTCTATCTGCTTTTTGAAAAGCGGAATCACCGATCCGTTGCTACCCAGTACATTGCCGAATCTGGTGGTGATGAACTTCGTTTTTCCCCTGGCATTGGATGCCTGTGCGTAAATTTCGGCCGTGCGCTTGGTGGCGCCCATCACGCTGGTGGGGTTCACGGCTTTGTCGGTCGAGATGAGTACGAATGCCTCCACTTCGTATTCCACGGCGAGGTCAGTCATGTTTTTGGTGCCAAGCACATTCGTGAAAACCGCTTCGCCCGGGTTGAGTTCCATCAGCGGCACGTGCTTGTAGGCCGCAGCGTGGTACACTACTTCGGGCCTGAAACTGCGAAACACATTCTCCATGCGCTCACGCTGCCTGATATCACCGATTACCACTTCCAGCTCTAATGCCGGAAAATCGTTGCGAAGTTCGTTTTCAAGGTCATACACCGGCGATTCGGCCTGATCAAGGATCACAAGTCGACCGGGATTGTAGCGCGCCACCTGCCTCACGAGCCCGCTGCCAATGGAACCTGCCGCACCCGTCACGAGTATTGTTTTCCCGCGCAGCTGTTTCTCTACATTGCCGTCGTCGAGGCTTATCACATCGCGGCCCAGCAGGTCGTCAATGGCCACCTGTCGCATTTGCTTGAAGCTCAACTCACCGTTGATCCAGTTGTTGGCCGGGGGCACGCTAAGCACATCGGTTTGGTGTTGGAGTGCAGTGTCAATTACCCGTCGCCGATTTTCTGATTCGGGATGTTGGATGGAGAGGATGATGTGGGCGATTTCTTCATTTTCCAGCAGGTCCGCCAACTCGTCAGTGTGGAAGATGGGAGCACCCTCCATGCGTTTCCCTCGCTTTCCGCGGTTGTCGTCGATGAAGGCGTAGGCCGTGTATTTTGTCCCGGCATCGCGGTCTATGGTGCGTTTGGTGATGATTCCCGCTTCGCCCGCCCCGTAAATGATTACCCGCTCGCGCTCGCTGCGCGGATTGCGAAGCTCCAGGTACAGCATTTTTACCCCAAGCCGAAATGCAATAAGCAGCACCGCGCTGATCATCGCTTCGATGATGATGATGCTGAAAGGGAGGAAGTAGTAGCCGTCCAACAAGAAAAACTTCAGCGGGTTAAGAAGTGCCATGAGGAGGCTGCCCGCTGCGATTACTTTGATAATGCGAACCGAATCTTCGGTGCCCGTGTAGCGTATGATGCCGGCGTAAGTGCGCCCGATCAGGAACGAAATAATGCGGATGATCATAAAAACGGGCATGGCCAAAAGCAGCGGCATCACCTCACGTTGGGGAAGGGAGAATTCAAACCTCAACATGTAAGCCGCAAAAAAAGAGAAAAATACAATGCACGTGTCGATGAGAAAGATGATCCACCGCGGTACATTTTGATTCGGAAACAGCATGGCCTGTCGCGTCGTTTGGCGCCAAAGATAAAACCTTTCCCGTCTTGCAGCCGAGTGGTCCTTCCGCCATTTAGAAGCTTATGATTTTCGGCTCCGTTTGCCGGGATGGCTGTAGGGTATTGAACGGTCCAGTTCGATTGCTTCAAAGAGCGTGTCGCGGATCAAGTCCAAGGGTAGTTCGTTCGCATCAGCGCAGATGATGCCGGCAATCTGCTTTCTGGTCCTGTGCTCCGGGATTTCGTGGGCATTGCTGAGATCGTTGCCGCGGGTAAATGCGAGTTCTATTCCTTCCTTTTTGATCGGGTTCAGGTAGCATATCCACGACCGCCCGTAATAAAAAGGCAGCTTGTACCGCTCCTTCATCACGATTCCGGGAAGTTCTGAGATTTCCCCGTGGAGCAGCTCCATTATTTCGGCTTGGGCGGGGGTGAGGCAGGCGGTATATTTTTCGAGAGCGTGGTTCAAAACCAATTGATTGAATTCATTGCTTGAGAAGCATGCGCAGCTGTATGCTGCTGAGGACGAAGATGATAATTTTATTGCTCAATGTGTGTGTGTCCCGCCGGAAAAAATGAGGGGTCTTCGTGAAAACCATACCTATCCTTCATAAAGTTTCCGAAATGAGGTTGATCTTCTTCACATCGCCCGATTAAGGCAGCAGATCTTTATTAACTTCGCCTTAAAGAAGGTGCGCAGCGCTTCAAAGC
>JAIVHQ010000336.1 GCA_020200995.1 Flavobacteriales bacterium | reverse complement strand
ACAAGATCGGCTTCAGCCGCGTCGTATGATGCTTTTCCAATCGGCTTGTCGAAAATGGAAAGGTCAGAGTCTTCCATGGCGGGGGTGATGGCAAACATGCTCATGTCTGTGGGCATGATGATTCCCGCTCCTACCACTTCTTCGGGGATGCCTCGCGCATCGATTTCAATCGAGCGTTTTACGAAACCGGATTTTTCGAAGTACAAGGCATAACTCGAACCCACATTCATGTAAAATTCGTACTTCCCGTTGCCGCGCGTGGTAAATTCGTCCAGTTTTTGACCGTCTTTGTGCACAGTCACTGTCACTCCCGAAATTTTCGAAGAGGTCATGGCATCGGAAACCACGCCGTGAACATTTAAGTCGTCCTGTCCAAAAGCAACAGAGATCGATAGCAAGCACAGAAACCCCAGAACCAAAGCGGTTAAGGGGAGGGAGAAATGACGTGTCAAACATGATGGTTTTTGCAGGTTCACCATTCAGGCACAAATATCGCAGAAAATATCGTTCTTTCGATGTCAATTGCTTTCATTTATAACGCGTCATGAACGATTTTAGTTACTGGGAACAAAAGTATTTTTGGACCAATTCGGACTTCGTGGTCATAGGTGCCGGAATCACGGGGTTGACCACTGCTGTCTATTTAAAAAAGCTACGCCCCGATGCGCGTGTCACCATTCTGGAAAAAGGGGTGCTGCCGGGAGGAGCCAGCACCAAAAATGCGGGATTTGCCTGTTTCGGAAGCCTGTCTGAAATTCTCGATGACCTCAACCACAATGGTGAGGACGCCGTGTACTCCCTGATCGAAAAAAGGCTCCGAGGATTGTCCTTACTCCGCGAACTGCTAGGCGACAAAAATATCGCTTACGAAAGCGCTGGCGGCTATGAAGTATTCACAAATGCCGACGAAGACAGTTTTCAGCAATGCAAGAATGCCTTGAATTCTGTAAACGCAGCATTGCGACCCATCACAGGTTGTGATACCTTCCACCCCGCCGACGATAAAATCGCGGAACAGGGCCTCGGAAACGTGAAGCACATGCTGTACAATGGCGTAGAGGGTTTAATCAACACAGGGTTGATGATGAAAAACCTCACCGCACTCGCTCGCGCTTCAGGAGTTGAAATCCTAAATGGGGCTGAAGTGCTGAAAATTGAGAAAAAAGCGAACGGCCTGTTGGTTCATACCGCCGTCGGTGAGATGCACGCCGGGCGGGTATGCGTGGCTACCAATGGGTTTGCTGCCAAATTGCTGCCAGGCCATGATGTAAAGCCCTGCAGGGCACAGGTGCTGATCACTGAACCCATTCCGGGACTAAAACTGCATGGGGCTTTTCACCACAACAAGGGCTACGACTACTTCAGGCACTTGCACGGCAGGGTGCTTTTCGGTGGGGGCAGGCAACTGGATAAGGGGGCAGAAGATACGGATGCTTTTGGAACCACTGACCTCATTCAATCCTACCTGGAGGAATTTCTCGGGAATGTGATTTTGCCCGACGTCAACCCCAAAATCGACATGCGATGGAGCGGAATCATGGGCATGGGCAAAGCAAAAAACGTTATCATCGAAGAGGTTTCGCCCGACTTGTTTTGTGCGGTGAGGTTCGGAGGTATGGGGGTGGCCCTGGGCACTGCTGCAGGTCGTGAGGTCGCCTCCCTCCTGCTCAGCTGACTTTTCGCCGTGATTTTTTCGCGAAAGCGAGACGGAAATACTCAACGCAGCAATATTACGCTGCCGTGCCCCTCCTTCACTTCGCCCGACCAGGTGTGCGCCACGTATCGGTAAGGAAAAATATTGTCGCCGGCTGTGGCTCCGCTGCCCTGCACACCTTCGCCATTCCAGCCGGAGCTCAACTCTGTACTCTCAAAAACCAGGTTGCCACCTTTGTCGAAAACCCACATGTGAAAGTCGGCAACGTGGTGTCCTTCGGCTTTGAAAATGTCGTTGAGCCCGTCGCCGTCAGGGGTAAATGCGTTGGGGATAAAAAGGGACATGGGCGGATCGTAAAATTCCACTGCAGTGGCTTCGCAGCCGTGGACATCTGTCACCGTGAGAATTACAGGGTCTGTGCGGCCCGATTCGGGAATGTACACCGGCGCAAAAGTTTCTTCCTGACTGCCGTCGGAAAATGTCCAGAGGTAGGTGCAGTCTGATGTTGAGAGGTTGCGCAGGGGATTTTCCGGAAAGTCGAAATCAAATGAAAAAGCTGCTTCAACTTGACTGATTTTCAATTCAATTTGAGATTCTTTGGTGCGTTGGCAGCCGTCGGTCACCCTTACAGTCAGCGTGCGGTCATTTCGGGGTATAGATACATAGGCAGGCAAGCTGCCTCCCGTTTCTACCCACATATAGGTCAATTCACCAATTCCGCCGTTGACCACAGGCCTGATTTCCACGCGTTCCCCTGCGCAGACGGTGGTATCGGCAGGCAGGTCAATTTCGAGTTCGGGATCGTTCATAAACACGAAGAGGGTATCCACGTCATTCTGACCACAGCGGTCGGTTACGGTTAGGGTGTATCGGGCTGTCCTTTCCGGAAAAAATGAGAACACAGCCTCGGCGCTCACCTCATTGTTGTTCTCCTTCCAGAGGTAAGAGTTGTCGCCGAAACCACCCGTCACTTCCGGAATCAGCACCACCTCTTCGAGGCAGGTTCCTTCGGTGTCAGCTCCCGCGTGGACGCTCACAGGAGCAGCAAGCCATTCGGCATTGACTTGAGCAGTGACGGCCTCAGCGCAACGGTCCGATACTTCCAGCTCCAGCAGCCCGGTGTTTTCAAGAACCTGTGAGAAGACCTCCTCTTCCGACAATGTGATGCCTTGCATTTTCCATAAGTATCCGTAATCGCCCGAACCCGAAAACATTTCATTCTCCCATGTGATCGTATATGGCGGAATGCCTCCTTCGGGAGTAAATCCGAAGGGAATGCTATCGTGACAGGGCACATCGAGCGAATCGGGAACTTGCGCCGATAATGAAGCCCGGTCGTCAATGGCAGTATTGAGAGAAAACACGGCCGTATCCTGGCCACATGCATTGGGGTGAAGGATCTCAAGCGTCCAGTTGCGCAAGCCTTGGTGGTCCTCATCATCGGCCACCAAAAACTCAATCGTTTTGTTCGCAACGCCCACCTCAAAAACAACGCTCGCGGGGAGGTTTTCCAAAATGACGTCCGAATTATCGAGCCCTGCGGGACGGAGGTAAACCGTTTTTTGGCGTGTGCTATCGGAGCGATACATTTCCAACATGTAGGAGCTACATCCCTCGAGGGCTACATCTGTTGAGGCGTCGGGAATTCCGTCGGGGTGAGATGCAGTCAGGGAAGCGTCGAGAATCACCTCGCCCGAGAAGCTCTCAGCTTCGAGAAATACGGCGGAGTCGTTTTTGTCGTCCACCGCATCGGCGATGGCAATTTTGATGTGGTAGGTCTCTCCGCAAACGACGGGGATTTCGATGAGCATGGGAACGGTAAATCCGTCAAACTGTGTGGTTCCAGGGTCGAGGTTTCCGGCGTTGTTCACAAAGTAGACCTGATTCTCCTGCCAGCTTTGAGATGCCGCATTGCACACTGAGTTTGAACCGTAGATACCCGCGGCTCCCATGTTGACTGTATTGATGGCCACCGGCACATTTTTGCCGGGTACCAGGGCGAAGTTCTTCGCTTGGTTCACAAAGTTCGGTGACCCCGAAATTCCGGGCCCCGACACAAAGAATCCAAAAGCATCATTGTAGGGCGAGCAGGTGTGGTCGTTGTACTCTTCGCTGGCAAACACATATCGAAAGCTTACCGTATCACCCTTGGCAGTGAAGTCGAACTCGACAACGGCCACATCGCGCAACGTACTGCCACCTGTTAGTATGTGTAAATCGGGATCCTCATTGAGCTGTTCGTCGGCGGGGATCACAACGTGCGCGGTAGGAATGTCATTCGGTCCTTCAGCCACTTCCACCCCCCCTGTGGCCAGGATAATTCCACTTTCAATACCAATGTGAGGAGAACCGCCCTGAAAAGAACCGATCTGTCTCTTTACTGCATCTGCAGGACCATTATTGAACGAAATTGCAGACACCTGAACGCCCTCGCCAAGGAGTATATCGTTCACAAGACTCTCAGGAGTAGCACTGTTGTTTACCGTGAGTTGCCCATTTGCCTAAAGGCAAACGAGGCAGAAAAGCAATACGTGTAACCGTAAGATCAAGCCTAAGGG
>JAIVHQ010000335.1:1148-5503 GCA_020200995.1 Flavobacteriales bacterium | reverse complement strand
CGTGCATCGGGTTCGCTGGGCCTCGTGGTGGAGCGCGTCAGAAAAGGATCTGACATGAAGGACGGGCTCATGTGGTTTTGCGACAACTGCAACCACAAACTCCACGAAGTGTACTTCCCGCTCAAGGACATCGAGAAGGATTTTCTCCCGAATTTCAGGCACTTTTACGGAAGCGAAGACCTGCGCACCTGCGACGAATGCGGTACGGTGATGGAGGTGGACCCGCGTTTTGTGTAGCGCCTGCAGCTTAACCGCCTGAATTTCCTTCCGGAAAAAATCGACCTACCGCAGCAATGTGATGTGCCCGGTTACTTCAAACTGCTCTCCGTAAAGTTCGCGTGCTACAATGCGGTATTGGTAGATATCGGCGGGGGAGAAGTAGTCGGCGTTCGGGCTCCTCCCGTTCCATCCGTGATCGATGTCATCGCTCTCAAACACCATTTCGCCCCAGCGGTTGAAAACTTCCATTCGGAAATACTCAATGTCCACACCCTCCGCCTTGAAAATGTCGTTTTTGCCATCTCCGTTCGGAGTAAAGGCATTGGGCACATAGAGATTGCCGTGGATGCTCACCGTGACCGAATCGACTTCTATACACCCGTTTTCGTCGCGTACACTTGCGTAGAAAGTTGTGGTCTCAAGAGGTGAGACCAGCGGGAAGTTGCAGTTTAAGCAACTCAACGCGGCATTTTCTTCCCATACCAGCGGGTATGGACTGTTGGACTCTATTTGCAACTCATCGCCGAAGCTCACAACGCGGTCCCGACCTGCCGTGAAAAACGGACGGGGGTAGAGCATGACCAATCGCTGCTCTGTATTGGAACAGCCGTCATCATCGAATCCCGTTACTGTGATCACTGTCGGCTCCTGAATACTACCTGTGACTTTTTGTCCCGAATTGGGCGAAAAGATGTGCGCGGGCTGCCAGATGTAGGTTTTACCGCCTTGAGCACGAGACTCGAAGGGGTCGCCGTGGCACACAATGCTGTCCACCGTCATGGAGACTAAAATACTGTTCACAAGGACGGTGATTTCAAGATCGTCCGATCCACAGACATTTGTACCCGTGACGGTGTAGGTGGTGGCTGACTCTGGCAGCGAAAGAGGGTTGGGAATGTCGGCTTCACTGAGGCCGTCGGCAGGGCTCCAGCTGTAATCTTCTGCACCCGAAACTGTGATTTGAACGGGATTGCCGTTGCACGACACGTAAAGGTCGTCGCCTTCCAATTCCGGGGGCGGCGGGAGTACGGTGACCTGCACAGTTCCCGAAACTCCGCATTCGTCCTCCGTTTCCCCGGTCACTGTGTACACTGTCGTTTCGGTGGGGCTTGCCGTGGTGACTGTGGCCTCGGGATCGCTCAATCCGTCGGGTGGCGACCAGGAGGCGGTGGTGGCGCCGTCTACGAAAAGCTCGACCGACTCACCCGGACAGATGGAAGTATTGTCGCTGATTTCCACCGCATCGCTGCCCACGAATACATCCACCTCGATCACGTCAGTGCCGCAGGCGGTGGTTCCGGTCAGGGTGTACACAGTGGAAGTCGTGCCCGAAAAGATCGGCTCGGGCGAGCTGGGGTCGTCCAGTCCATCAGCGGGGCTCCAGGAATAGGATTCTGCGCCATCGGTGAAGAGCTGCACCGTTTCGCCTGGGCATATTTGCGGAAGCGGCTCTACGGTCAGCTGGGGCTCTTCCACCACCTCCACGGTGAGGCCTGCGCTGTCGGGCGCCAGGCAGCCGTCGTTGCTGTCGGCGAAGAGCCACACCGTGTATGTGCCGGGGGTGGTGTACGTGTGCGAAGGTGCAAATTCTGTGCTGCTGTTGCCGTCGCCGAATTCCCACTCAAAATTTTCGGCATCCACGCTGAGGTTGATGAAATTCACTTCAGTGCCGGGACAAATCACTTCGGGAGCCTCAATATCGGCAGCGGTTTGGACGGCCGAGAGTTTGAACTTGAAAACGGCCAGGTTGCAGTTGTTCGAGCCATTGGTCTGTGACCACACCCCGGGCTGGGTGGGAAAATCGCTGTTGCCTCCACAGCCCGCGCAAACAGCCTGGTACACAGTCCCGTTTTTATCAAAACGGCTCGTGCCTCCGTCCACGTGTTCCTGGCTTTGGCTTCCGCCAAAAAAAGTGCCGTACACCAGATTTTCGGCATCGGGCGAGAGCACCATTACGTAAAAGTCGTTGCCGTCGGTGGTCGATTGAAAAGCATCGGGGGTCACCGGAAGGCCGGACGTGCTTCCGCCCGAATCGTTGAGAACACCGCCCCATCCTGCCACGTAAATTTGTCCGCAAACACTGACCAGAAAGGCGGACGGAGAAAAATCTGCGCCTCCCGTACCCGTGCCTACCACGGTGCTCCACAAGCTGGTGCCCAGATCGCCGGAAAACTTGTGGATGTACTGTCCGCTGTTGGGATTGGTGTAAAGGCCCGGGCTTACGGGATAGTTTCCCAGAGTTTGCCCGATGGCATAAACGAAGCCTTCGGTATCGATCTGCACGAAGTAATTGAGGTCAAAGTTGCCGGTTCCCGTGTAGGTGCAATTGAGCAAGGTGCCTCCGTCGGCCGAGATGCGCCCGATGTACCCGTCGCTGCCGCCGGCATTCACAGCCTGGTGCGGATCGCCTGTGGCCAGGTCGGTGCTGAAAGTGCCGCCCGCAAAGTAGACAGTGTTGTCGGCCGCGAGTTGAACACTTACCGCCGATTCGTCGGCGTTGCCACCGCTGTAGGTAGACCACAACAGTTGAGAAAGGTCCGGGTTGAGTTTGAAAATCACTCCGCTCAGCTCGCCTGTGTGGTTTGCGGAATAGCCACCCTGAATCGGAAAGTCCGCTGATGCAGTCACCGATGCCACGTAGGCGTTTCCATCGCCGTCGATCACGATTTCTCCGCGAAAAAGATCGCCGTAGTTGAAGTTGAAAGGGGTGTTCAGCGCAATTCCGTCATTGGTACCGCCATTATAGCCGGCTTGATAGGCGTTCGCAGAGGTCGGAAAGTCATCAGAGCCGGTAGTACCGAATATGTATGCCTCACCCGCTTCCGACACCACGATGGAGTGCGGCGCCTCATTGGTACTCCCGCCGATGTAAGTGCTGTACAGAAGGGCGGTGCCGTCGGCATTGAACTTTGTGATCGCGCAGTCCACATTCGAACCGTTGAAATTTACTTGAAATGCACCCGTAGTCGTGGGATAATTGGCCCCGAATACAATGGCGCCCGAGTACAGGTTGCCCTCGTCGTCGTAGCTCGCTGTGAATCCAAAATTGCTGCTCGCGCTGCCGATGTAAGATGAAAAGGCGATTTCCGGATCGATGATCAGGGGCAGGGAGGTGTCGTACCCTTTTGGAAATTCATAGGTCACCTTGTTTTTTCGCAGGCGATAGGTGCACGGAACGGTTGTGATTTTGCCGTTTTCGTCGCGTTGAAATGCGAAGGGTGGCAATTCGCGCAATGGCCCAACGGAGGTTTCGGCGATCAGCGCCCCGTCTTCGATGCGGAGGCTCTCAGCGCCTTGAATTTCAACAGTGATTTCAGAAGGGTCGGCTTCGGGCGCCACGATAAACTCGTATTTGATGCTTCCGTTTTTGAGGTCGTAGCGCAGGTCGATTCCGGGCTTCACATTTCGGAAAGCAATGCTTTCATATCCGTACACGTCGGTTGACCAACGGGTGCGGTCGTTTCCCAAAAAGTAGTTGAACGGGCCGGCGGTGCGGTTTCTTTTTTCCGGGACAACGGACATATCCATGCCCGTAAACCGGAATTTGAGGGCGTGCAGGTTTCCGAATTCCTCCGTGCCGCGGCCCTGCATGTGGTCGTGGAGGTTGGTGGAAAAGTCGCTGTCGAGCAGAAGGAGTGTAAGCCCGCCCTTGTCGATGTAGCCGTAGTTGCCGTCGGTCTCGGTGCGAAAGAGGACGTCGGGGTGCCACTGCCCTTTATTTTCCGTAAAGGAAGGCCCGCCTCCCGCTGCGCAAGCGGCCACTGCAGCGATTGCTGCGATCGCGGTGAAAATTGCATGGACGGCACTCCGGGAGGACATAGTGTAAAATTACAATTTATTGACGTCTCCATTGATCCAAAGTTTAATGTAATCAAGGAGTTTTAACTTACAGCCTATGCTCGATGTGCTTCCCGGGCGGGCCGACAAAGCGGCGATTAATTTCCAAATTTACCCCTACCTTTGCGGATTCAAAATGCTGACGCCTTACAACGCATGAGCGATCCCATCAAACACGAGTGCGGAATCGCACTCCTCAGGCTCCGAAAGCCGCTGTCCTTCTACCGTGAGAAATACGGGACTTCCTTTTACGGCCTCAACAAGCTGTACCTCCTGATGGAGAAGCAGCACAACCGCGG
>JAIVHQ010000335.1:0-1110 GCA_020200995.1 Flavobacteriales bacterium | reverse complement strand
GTTTCTGGGCCATGTGCGCTACGGCACTTTCGGCAAAAACTCGATTGAGAGTTGCCACCCCTTTCTGCGCCAAAACAACTGGAAGACACGCAACCTCGTGGTGGCTGGCAATTTTAACCTCACCAATGTAGACGAGCTTTTTGACCTTCTGGTGAGCATCGGGCAGCACCCCAAAGAAAAGAGCGATACGGTGACCGTGCTGGAGAAAATCGGGCACTACCTCGATGTGGAAAACGACCGGATTGTAGACAAGTACAAGGCCCTCGGCTACTCCAAGCAGGAGATCACCGAAAAGATCATCGAGAACCTCAACGTGGGGGAAATCCTGCGAAACTCGGCCCAGGACTGGGACGGGGGCTATGCCATGGCTGGGTTGATCGGCCATGGCGATGCCTTTGTACTGCGCGACCCCAACGGGATCCGCCCCGCATTCATCTACGAAGACGACGAAATTGTGGTGGTGGCTTCGGAGCGGCCGGTGATTCAAACGGCATTTAACCTGCAGGCGGATCAAATCCGGGAGATTAAGCCCGGTCATGCCGCGATCATTCGCAAAGACGGCACCCTGCTCGAAGAAGAAGTGACGCCGCCCGCACCGCGAAAATCCTGATCGTTTGAGCGCATCTATTTTTCGCGTGGGTCGGACATGGACATTTACCGGGAGCGCATCAAGCTCGGCAAGAGCATTGTGCCCGCCGTGATGAAAAGTGTGAACGGCGACCTCGACAACAGCGTCTTCAGCTTTATCCCAAACACCGCCGAGGTGGCTTTTTTCGGAATGATGAAAGGGCTCGAAGATTACCTCAACGAGCAGAAGCAGGAAAAAATACTGCAGCTCGGCAGCGGGCTCACCCCCGAAAACCTCCGCGAAATTCTCCAAATGCGACCGCGGATGGAGAAGATCGCCGTGAAGGATGCCAAGCTCCGCACCTTCATCACCCAGGACGAATCGCGCGACGATATGGTGGCCCACGTCTACGACATCACTTACGGTACCGTGGTGCCCGACACCGATCACCTCGTGGTGCTCGACGATAGCATCGTTAGGGGGACTACGCTGAAGCAAAGCATTATCCGAATTTTGTCTCGCTTGCAGCCGAAGAAGATCGT
>JAIVHQ010000334.1:5078-7934 GCA_020200995.1 Flavobacteriales bacterium | reverse complement strand
GCTCGGCGATTGGGGTGTGACCACCAAGTTTGATGTCATGTTTCTTTACAGTGGAAACCTCAATGTGGACAAGGGCTTGAGGGAACTCACCAAGTCGCAATTTGTAGACCCCGCGAAGACCGCCTTGGACGGGTACGATCTGCACCACAGCGATTATTTTACCTCCACCCGTGTGCACGGCGAGATTCAATTCAATCGCGGAGCCACCAATCCACGGTCGAGTGCCACGTCATACGCCTTGACCAATTGCATAGCATCGCTGATCGAGGTGCGCGGCGTTGCCCTGGGACGCACTTCATATAAGCGGAGGGTTTTTACGGGCTACGCCATCGCGCTGTCTTATTTGCAGTCGGCGGTTGAAAATGTGGACGAAGTCAGGGCGGCCATTGAAAAGGCAGATGCCCTTGAAAATGAAATGGTGGTGAGGGCGCGCAGGACAAGGCTCGGCGAGGAAATTCCGTTTATCGATTTGGGCAAAAATGAATACATAACGCTCCCCTCCGTGGTTCGCGATGCATGGCTTTCCAAACCATCGCTGGTGAGGTCCAAGCCCGAGGCATACCTCATTTTGCCCGGGAATGAAAAGGCCGTTGAAAATTTGCGCATTTACGGCCTTGAGGTCGAAGAGCTGACCGCAGAGGAGCAGCAGGATGTTGAAGCTTACGAAGTGGTGAAATACCAGCAGGATCCCTTTAAATACGAAGGGGTGCATCTTCAAAAGGTTGAGACGCAGGTCAGGCCAAAAACAAAAACCTTCCCACCCGGCACCCATCGGGTGAAAACCGACCAGAAATACGGCCACATGCTCGCCGAACTGTTGGAGCCCGAGGCGAGCAGCGGATTTGTCCGCTTTGAAGTCATCAAAACAGAACTCGGCAGTGAATTGCCCGTGTATCGTGTAGTAAAAACCAGGAACCCATAATATTAATCGAATGTTGACGAGGTACATTTTCTTGACCATGGCGCTTGTTGTCGCCGCTGCAGCCTCCGGGCAAATCAAGCCGGCGCAGAACAGTGCCGAGTTTGAACTCGGTTCAGGTCTCAATTTCATGTTTAACGACAGCGCCTACCATTTCCGCATCGGCGGAATGGTGCAGCCCTATGTGGGCTACGTGCAGGTGAGCGGATCCGACGCCGACTACTTTCTGAATCCGAAACGCACCTACCTGAACTTTTACGGGAACGCCGCCAAAGAGAAGGTGAGCTTCTTTTTTCAGCTCAACTTCAGCGAAATGAATCCGCTGCTGGATGCGTGGGTGGCTTTTCACCCCGTCGAGGGGCTCAACATCACGCTCGGGCAAAAGCAAACCATTGCCAACAACCGCGAGATGTTGATGATGGAAGACCGCCTCACCTTTGCCGACAGGAGCATGCTGAGCACGGCCTACAGCCGCAGCGGACGGGAGTTCGGCTTGTTTGTGGATCACACTTTCGCATTCGACGAGGTGGTGGTGGTGCCGCAGGTGGCGGTCACCAGTGGCGACGGCCGCAATTCATTCGGAGCCAATTCGGCCGATGTGGATTTCGGAGGGGTGAAGTACGCAGGGCGTCTCGATGTATATCCGATGGGCATGTTTGCTCCCGGAAATAACGGACAGGTGGCCGACCTTGCCCACGAGGACCGAATCAAAGCGGTGATCGGAGGTGCGGCCTCTTACAATACCGGGGCGACCGATGCTGTGGGAGAGGGCCACGGCGACTTTTTTCTTTTCAACGAAGACGGTGCCCGCTCGCTGGCAGATTACCGACAGCTTTACGCCGATGTACTCATCAAGTACAATGGCTTTTCCTTCCTGGGCGAGTACGTGGTGGCTACAGCCACCGAAGTCGACGGACTCTTCGCTTCCGAGGACGGAATCAACCCACTTGTGCCCACGCAAATAGGTCAGTTTCTGTCGCTCGGCACGGGCTACAACCTGCAGGCGGGCTACGTGACGCGCTCGGGCTACGGATTGGACGGGCGCATCTTCGGAGTCTCTCCCGAATTTGAGCAATACAGCGAATCCCTGATCGGACAAAACTCGGGTTGGTCCATGGGCTTTTCCCGATACTTTAAAGGGCAGGCGGCCAAAGTATCCCTGGCGTACTCCAGCTTCGATGATCCCTCCGGCAATTCGGTCGGCCTGGGCGAAGTGTTGTTTCAGGTCATTTTTTAATACCCCGGATGCGCCTTTACAAATTACACAAGAACACAAAGACATTCAACATGCTAAACACAATCAAATTCACAGCTTTTGTCCTCCTCACAGCCGGAGTGCTTTCCTCTTGTGAGACCGACGATGTCACCCCGACGGTGTCTTTGGAAGCTTCGTCCGAAACCCTCGATGTCTCGGGGGGAGACGTTAATGTGGTTGCCCGGCTCAACGGGCCCGTGAAGGAAACGGTGTCCGTATCGGTCAGCTATGGAGGCAGCGCAGTGGCGGGCACTGATTATCAAAATCCGCCTTCGCAGATTGAAGTGCCCGCTGAGAGCACCACGGGCTTTATCACCCTCACGGGAATAGAAACCGGCGATACTACAGCGAAATTCATTGAGGTTACCATGGTGTCGGCAGAAAATGCCATCCTCGGTTCGCCGGCTTCGGTCACCATCGATCTCATCGACTGCCTCGGCGATGCAGACGAAGACGGTGTGGCAAACTGTGATGATGAATGCCCGTTTGAAGCGGGAGCCGTTGAAAACAACGGTTGTCCATGGCTGGGGTTGATTGTGAATGAGGTGCTCTACGACCCACCGGCGGGAGATGCCGGCGATTCCAACGGCGACGGCACCCGCGACCCGCTCGAAGATGAATTTGTCGAGCTTTACAACGACAGCGTTGAGATCGACATCAGCGGCTACACGCTATCAGACGC
>JAIVHQ010000334.1:0-5000 GCA_020200995.1 Flavobacteriales bacterium | reverse complement strand
TTTCGGAGGAGCCATTGTTCAAACGGCGACCGAAGGACAGCTCAACCTGAACAATGCAGGGGATGAACTTATAGTTGAAGACGCCGACGGCAATGTAATCGCAACTTTTGACATCAATCCGCTCGACGGCAATCCCAACGAAGGATACACGCGAAATCCGGACATTTTCGGTGAATTTGAAAAGCACTCCACCATACCCGAAGCCTCGGGCGCACTTTACAGCCCGGGGACCAAACTGGATGGATCAAACTTTGAGCAATGAGCATTGAGCAATTGGAGAGGACTTGGTAGTTTTAGGGTTAAGTAGCTTCCTGTGTTAGTAAAGGCACCTCTCCGGGCTCATCCCAAGGGCGAATACCTGTAAAGGTGTTCGCTCTTTCGGTTTTTGATAACGGCGAGCCCATGTGATTTCAACGAATCCCGGCTTCTGAACGCCTTAGCCGGGTTTAAAAACACCGACCGTAACAAGCCCTTGGCATCCATCACTCCACCGCCACTTTCACCGTCCCTCGTTTGCATTTAAGCAAATACAGCCCGGCCGGCAGTCCGTCCAGATTCAGGCTTCCGCTCTCTGTGGTTCGGCCGCGCTTCACCGATTTGCCGGAAAGGCTGTAAACCTCCACATCGGTATCGGAGAGGGGGAGTCTTCCATACATTAATTGAACGTGATTTGCAGAAGGGTTTGGAAAAACTTCTATCCGGCCATTGGACTCTGTGTGGAATGAATTGCCGAGCGCACCACAACTTTCGAGCTTGGCGTCGAGCTGCTCGAGCAAGGCGAAAAGGTAGACGTGGTAATCCTTGCGGTGGTAGCCCCAAAATTCAAAGAGCGGGTCGTCCTCCTCATTGGCGAGGTCGTCCGGACGCTGATCGTTCTCAGCGGGTGTATGTTCCAACCAAAAACCGACGCCCTGCGTCGATGTGCGCCGGTGCCTGATGCTGTACAGCCCGTCAAAGGCCACGAAGCCCGTACCGCTGCCGTTAACGTCGCCGCCGTTGGGAGCGATATAGTAACGCAGAGGCTCCGGCTCGTTTCCGTAAAAGAGTGAATCCTGGTAGAAATAATCCAATTCGGGATCGATGACGCGGGCTACCCATCCACTGTCTACGAGTAGAGGATTGAACGCCGGACTTCCGGAATTGACCGGGTTTAGCCCCATATTATGACCCTCGGGAAATGACCGCCAATTCATCACGCATCCACATTGCTCGATGGTGCTGCAAAGATCGAGACCGTTCCACCATGCGCCTGGCCCCTCGCCGGGATCGTCGTAAATGGCCGCTACCCCCGCGGGTACAGCGGCGATCATTCGTTCTCTCAGCGATTCGTCCTCCGCGATTACATCCTGCAGCAGCATGGAGAGCAGGTACGATCCCTGGGAGTGGGCCGCAAGGATGAAGTCATTGCCGCCGCTCTGATGGTCGAGGTAGTGCATAAAGGCCGCGTGCACATCGCCGTATGCCACGGAGACCGCAGCTGCCTGCGCTTCGAAATTTGGGTTGCCGAGAAAACTCGGCGGAGTGGCTTGGCGGTAAAGCGGTGCGTAAAAGCGGCCGTACTTGGCCAAAAGTCCGCCCTGGGCGATGATTCCCGTAAAAATATTACTGAACGGCTGCTCATTAATGGCCACATTGCCGGGCTGCAGGTAAGTACCGGAAAGGTAAGTGGGATGCACGAAAAACACATCGGTACCCGTATTTTCGATGGAGCGGTTCTCGATTTCGATCACGCTGTCTACCTCCATCGCGGTATCAAACACTGCCACATCGAGGTTGTAATCGGCCAGGAGATTGATGAGCTTGTCGGGGTGATATGCAGGAGCCCGAATTACGGAGCGTTGCATCCTCAATTTTCATACGCAGGGATCGGGCCACGCTCAAATTTATCGATTTTTGCCGGGAGGAGGGTAATGTGAAAGCTATTCCGCTTAAAGCAGCGAATTATTTCTTTCCGCAAAATCGCGAAAAGTAGTCGGTGCTCGCTTCGTAAGTTTTTCGACCCAATAGGAGGTGGGCGGGTTTTTTTGAAAACGCGGCAGGTAGTGGAGCATGATCATTACAAAAATAAATGCAGGAGCCACACCTTCCCGCCGTTTTTGGAGGTAGAACGAGATGAGGTTCGGACTATTGAAAGTGATTTTACGGCCGAGGGTGTCTGTCAATATTTCGGCCATCTCGCCGAAAGTCAGTGTTTCATCGTTGGTGAGATCGTAAGCCGCGTCGATATGTGCTGAAGTATTGATCAGCACCTTCGCAGCCACCCTTCCGACATCTGCGACATCGATAACGGTGAATTTCGCATTTCCGGCCGGGAGGTAGATTTTGTCGTTTTTGGTCAAATCGGTGCGCAGGGTGGTGGTGAAATTTTGCATGAAATACGCCGGCCGCAGGAAGGTGTAGGGAATACCGCTCTCTGTGATGAGCTTTTCAATCTTGTGGTGTGGAATGATGCTGCTGCTCTCGACGCCTTGCACGGAGAGGAATACAATATGACCTACGCCGTGCTCCACCGCTTTTTGAATCAGCGGCGCAAAGTACTTTCCCACATCCGATATCTGTGGCGGCCTGAGTAGAAACAGGACGTCGCTTTCCGCAAAAGCTGTATCGGCAGACGCGAGGTCTTCAAAATCAAACCTGACAGGAGTGAAATTAAATCGGGACAGCTCTGCTCGGCTTTTTTCGGGCGACCTGACACCGGCCAATACCCTAAAATCACCACCCGCGCTTTGCAGTGCTTTAATGACTTCGATTCCGACATTTCCCGTGGCCCCTGTGATGAGGATGGTGTGCATTTAGTGGTCTGGATTTTCTAATTCCGGTATTTGGAGATAAATTTAAAGAATAACATACTGATTTTTAACCTGCGAATTAGATTTTTCTTCACTCCTCTTGGCCCTCGGAAGGTTGTTGTTTCCTTGACCTGCAAAAAGACCACCCGATGATGTAAGCCGCGCTAAAGAACACCTGCATGCTGTAGATGCCACCACCGTGCTAAAACTCATTTAGATATTTTATACGTTGGAATGGAATCATAAATTTTTGTAGTTCAAAGCTGAATCATCTGTTCAGACAAAGTCTGGCTTTGTGCTTTTCTTTGTCGGACGGGCGACATTCCTTATGGTTATCAAATAAATATTTTCCCTTTATTAAGTTTTATATGGTTTATAATTAGAACATTAAAGGATAATGAGCCTTGTGGCATAATAGAGGGTTGTCGAAGTATTGTCGAACGAAAGGGGAGAGTAGTCGTAAGTTTCACTATTTGGTTTAGACAAACTGAGCAACATGGAGAAGTTAAAACTCAAATGGAAAGACATTATCGGCACGAATACAGGCCGAGTAATGCTGGTTCTCTTCGTTTTCACTGTCCTGTTGTGCGGCGGATTTTTGTCTTACACCTACCAAACACAAATTGAATCATTTCGAAAAATTGAGTTGGGAAAACTTAAGGGAATTTCAAATTCCCTCGCAGTACAGATTGACGGAGATCAGCATGAAGATATTTTTCGAGCATTTGTTGATGTTGACGGGATTGTGAGCAATGATCAGAATGAATCATTTGAAAAAATGCACCGCACCCTTCAGCGCAATAAAGAGATCAACGGGCTGCCCACAGACATATACACCTTGGTTTATGACAAGTCCGAAGACTCGTTTGTGTTCGGCGCCAGTTCTTCTTCAAAGCCGTACTTTCGCCATCTGTGGAGCGAAGCCCATGAATCGCACCGTTCAAATTATGAGGAAGGGGCTCTGATCGGTCCTTACACAGACGAGAACGGGGTGTGGCTGTCTTCGTTCTCTCCCATCAGGAACAGCGAAGGCGCAGTGGTCGGAATAGTGCAGGCTGATGAACCGTTTGACGCATTTTTTGTAAAAGCCCGCAGGGAAGTACTTCAAAAATTGATCGGCGTTATCATTAGTCTTGCATTGTTGGTTTTTGCCATGTTGCACATCACGCAACGTATTTTAATTCGAGATGATCGACTCAAAAAGGTACTCTTTACGCAGCGCAAGGAAATCGAGTTGAAAAACAAAGAAATCGTCAGCAGCATAAACCGTGCAAAGACCATTCAGGACGCTATACTTCCCGACCTCGAAAAGATGCGCAAAGTTTTTCCCGACATGTTTGTGATGTTCCAACCCCGTGACATCGTGAGTGGTGATTTTTTCTGGTATGCAGAAAAGGGCAATTACATTTATTTCGCTGTAGCAGATTGCACAGGCCACGGGGTGCCGGGGGCCTTCATGTCGATCATGGGGCACACACTGCTCAACGATGCGCTGCATCAATCGGCTGCCGCTACGCCGGCGCAAATTTTGAACAGGCTCAATAAAAACCTGAAGCAAATCCTGTACGACAATGGAAACGGGAGTTCAGACGGTATGGATATTGCACTGATTCGCTACGAAGCGAAAATAAAATCACTGGACTTCGCCGGTGCGCTCAGACCTTTGGTACGTATCAGGGGAGGCGTAATCAGTAAATTTAAAGGAGATAAATTTTCTATCGGTGGATACCACGAAAGAAACAAATGCTACACTGACCACGAAATCGATATCTTGCCCGGCGATAGCTTTTACATGTTTTCTGACGGCTACACGGATCAGTTCGGCGGTAAAAATGGCAAAAAATACATGAGTCGAAAATTTGCTGACACGCTTTTATTTGCAAATCGAGAGCATGTAATGGAGGATCAGCAGTACTTGCTGCAATATGAGTTTCACCATTGGAAAGCGAAGGAAGAACAGATTGATGACGTTTTGGTGGCCGGGTTTAAAGTGCCTCGGGCGGCTTAAAACAGACTCAGGATATCTCTCTTATTATCATAATTACAAGCTGTTAGGCGCGGGAAATTTTTTGCGAGGCTTATTCAGCAGGAGGAAAGGTTTCTCAAACAAACCTCACATTTTGTGCTGAGTACCCTTGTTTCTTCAATCACTTTTACTAAATATAATGACCGGCCGCTTCTCCGTAAAGAAAGTTTTGATCGGGGTTTTAT
>JAIVHQ010000136.1:4507-6165 GCA_020200995.1 Flavobacteriales bacterium | reverse complement strand
TTATTTAACAGGCTTACTGAAAGCCGTGATGCCATCGTGGACGAGATCAGCGGGGTGACCCGCGACCGCCACTACGGCAAGGCCGAGTGGACGGGAACCGAATTTTCCGTGATCGACACGGGCGGATACACCATCAACTCCGAAGACACTTACGAAGAAGAGATCAAAAAGCAAGTGATGCTCGCCATCGACGAGGCCACGACCATTCTCTTTCTTTTAGATGTCACCACCGGAATCACCGATCACGACGAGTCTGTGGCTGCTTTTTTGAGAAAATCAGATAAGCCGGTAGTGGTGGTGGCGAACAAGGTAGACACCAACGACCGCATACTGCAGGCCAGCGAATTCTACAGCTTCGGACTGGGTGAGGTGCACTGCATTTCGTCCACCAACGGCGGCGGCACGGGCGATATGCTAGACGCTTTGATCGCCACTTTTCCCGACAAGGAGAACATTCCCGAAATCGACATCCCCAAGTTTGCCGTGGTCGGAAAGCCGAATGTGGGCAAATCTTCGATGATCAACGCCCTGCTGAATGAGGACCGCAACATTGTGACTGATCAGGCCGGCACCACCCGCGATGCACTGCTCACAAGGTACAGCTCCTTCGGTTTCGACTTTTTCCTGGTCGATACGGCCGGTATTCGCAAAAAGAGCAAGGTGCATGAGGACATAGAGTTTTACTCCACACTCCGGTCCATCCGCAGCATTGAGGAAAGCGATGTTTGCATCCTGATGCTCGACGCCACCGAGGGAATTCAAAAGCAAGACCTCAACATTTTTTACACCATCGTGAAAAACGGAAAAGGACTCGTCGTTCTGGTCAACAAATGGGACCTCATCGAGAAGGAAAGCAAGACGATGAAGGAATTTGAGAGCAACCTACGGGAGCGCATGCAGCCTTTTACGGATGTGCCGATTATTTTCACATCCACCATTACCAAGCAGCGGGTGCACAAAGCCATTGAAACAGCTGTAAATGTGTACGAAAATCTCAGTACGCGCATTCCCACTTCCAAGCTCAATGAGGTGATGCTCCCGATTATCGAGTCCAATCCGCCCCCTTCCCTCAAGGGGAAATACGTGAAAATCAAGTATTGCATGCAGCTCCCCACGCGCAAAGCGGCGTTTGCCTTCTACTGCAACCTGCCTCAGTACGTGAAAGATCCCTATAAGCGCTACCTCGAAAACAGGCTCCGCGAGCATTTTGATTTGACGGGCATCCCGGTGTTGCTGTTTTTCAGGAAGAAGTAGGACCAATCACCAGGGCAGTGAGGCTTTCTTTTCATCAAATTGAATGTGTTGCTGCACCTTGCATCTCACGTTTTGAAAAGCCTTAAATGCATACACTCGAGTATCGATTTTGGTGCAAGATATCGTGCCGTCAGGTACGACCCGTATAGTAAGCCCCGGTTTCAACCGGGGTACCTTCAATACCGATAGTCTAATCACGTGCCGTCAGGTACGTTCAGTGTAAACTCCTCCCGATCGGTTCCCCGTGTACTCCTTCGTTTTAAAAGCAATTTCCCATATCTCGAGAATGCCATGCACAGGCAATACTGAGCGTACCTGACGGCACGCCTGCTTCAGCTCAATCGTTGCTTTTGACGGGGATAAATCCCCGACTTACCACACGGGGCGTACCTAAAGGCACGCAT
>JAIVHQ010000136.1:0-4337 GCA_020200995.1 Flavobacteriales bacterium | reverse complement strand
CTAAGACGCGTGCGGCTTTATACCCGCAAATCCCTTCTCCCGAGAACGATTTTATGTTGAAGGTAATCATCTTCACCTTAACTGAATACCGCATGTTTTCTTGGGTAATGTTGGCCACTGTTTCTATTTTATTTTTTCAGCACGCTTATATTGGTCGTTTAAAGTCAAATAGTGAATAGCCACAATGAACCTGATTCGGATATCTTCTAAATTATATTTGTCGTGCTCGAGAAGAACAGATGCAAATAGCCCCGGCCCGATGAATCCCCCTTCCATTAAAATAGAATCGTAGTAGAACTTTATTATTTCATAACTATCTGCTGTTCTGCTTAAAAATTCCATGTACCTGTTGCCTTGAGCGAAAAAGACCGTCCTGAATACACCTTGAAGTGGAATCGAGTCGCGGAAATTATATTCCTGTGTCTCTCTAAAAGACCATATCCTGTAAAAAGTTGAGTCCTTAAACGCTTGATAAACTTCTTTTTGCTGGTGAATTGGTATGTCTAGTTCGAAATTTTTCGATTCCTTCGTTTTCTCCATTCTATTGAAGAATTCGGGGTAGCAGGCATTTAAGTCATCCGAACTTTGTTGCTTACATATCGATGAATTGAAGAAATCGAAAAGAAATTGTAAATCTTCTATTTCGGCAGCCGTAAAAGTCTCTTGAAAGGTCGTATTGTCCGCTAGTCTATTTTGACCGACTGAATTATTAATCGCTCCTAAGAAAAGCCCGAAGATGATTAAGTACTTCATTTTAATGGTGGCTAACGGAATATAAAGGAAAGTACAAAAAAACCGCTTCCCAATGGGGAGCGGTTTTTTTTAAATTGATTCTGTCAGGTCACAAACCAAAGGCCTTCTTCACGTCATCCACGCGGTCCAGCTTCTCCCAGGTGAAGAGTTCTACATCCACGGTGAGCTTCTCGCTCGCACCGTTGTTCTGCACAAAGGTCTTTTTCACTGTTTTGTTTTCGCGCCCCATGTGGCCGTAAGCCGCCGTTTCGGAATACATCGGTGTGCGCAGCTTGAGGTTCTTTTCGATCATCCCCGGCCGCAGGTCGAAGAGCTCTTTCACCTTTTCGGCGATTTGGCTGTCGGTCATCTCCACTTTGCGGGTGCCGTAGGTCTCGATGAATACACCCATGGGCTCCACCACGCCGATGGCGTATGATACCTGCACGAGGATCTGATCGGCCACCCCTGCTGCGGTCAGGTTTTTGGCAATGTGGCGCGCGGCATAGGCTGCTGAGCGGTCTACTTTGCTGGGGTCCTTTCCGGAAAAGGCGCCGCCGCCGTGGGCTCCCTTACCGCCGTAAGTGTCCACAATGATTTTGCGGCCGGTGAGGCCGGTGTCGCCATGGGGCCCGCCGATCACGAATTTTCCCGTGGGGTTCACATGGTAAATGATGTCGCCATCAAACAGCTTTTGAATATGTACGGGCAGTTGTCGAATCACCCTCGGGATCAGTATTTTTCGGATGTCGTGTGCGATTTGGTCACACATTTCTCGGTCTGCTCGATCCACATTTTCCGGATCGGACGATACGGGCATAATGAACTCGTCATGCTGGGTCGACAACACGATGGTGTCGATGCGCACGGGCACGTGGTCGTCCGAGTATTCGATGGTCACCTGGGCTTTTGAGTCAGGGCGCAGGTATTTGATTTCGTTTGATTCCCGGCGCAGGTTGGCCAGTTCTCTAAGCATGCGGTGGCTCAGGTCAAGGGCGAGGGGCATGTAGTTTTCCGTCTCATTGGTGGCGTAGCCGAACATCATGCCCTGGTCGCCGGCGCCCTGCTCCTCAGGTCTGCCGCGGTCTACACCTCTGTTGATGTCGGCGCTTTGCTCGTGGAGGGCGCTGAGCACTCCGCAAGAGTTGCCTTCAAACATGTAATCGCCTTTGGTGTAACCAATGCGGTTGATCACATCGCGCGCTACTTGCTGCACGTCTACGTAGGTACTCGATTTGATTTCGCCGGCTAGCACCACCTGTCCGGTGGTTACCAGCGTTTCGCAGGCCACTTTTGCGTGGGGGTCGAATGCCAAAAAGTGATCGAGGATGGCATCTGATATTTGATCTGAAACTTTATCGGGATGCCCTTCGGACACCGATTCGGAAGTAAATGCGTAAGGCATAAATCTGGGTTAATTTAAAATACAAATTGATGGTTGTGCCTGAGAGAGGGAGAGGAAAAGCGCGTTTTTAGCATTTTTTTTACGTGGTTGCAATAAGCCAAATCCCTCCACAAAGGCGCGACAAAAATAGAAAAAATATGCGGCCTCCGCTATCCTTATCCGTAGTCTGTTAACCTTGTCAAGTGGCTGAGTCATAAAGTTCGATAACAACGCGCACGCAGTTCTAAAAATCAATGAGTTGACTCAAGTCAATGACTGTTTTTATAACAAGTGAAAGGCAGTTAGCGGACTTTATGGACAGCCACTATCTGGTAAGCGATTTAAAGACATCTTCAAGTTTACGCTCTTCTTTGCGAAGCTCTTGCACAGTGCAGTTTTCAGCCGCTGCGAGAGCGGTGATCGCGGGACCCGTCGACTTCGATTTGTCGGCGGTGATTTTGTAGCGGCCTTTGCCGGTTTCGGCCACAGTGTCGACCCCGGCGATTTTTTTGAGTTTTTTGATGTCCAGAGGACTGTCGACGTGGAGGTAAAAAACTTCCTTGTCAGAGATGGTCTTGAATTCCTCCACCGGGCTGTCGGCCACAACTTCCCCAAGCTTGATGATGATGGCGCGGGTGCAAATCGCTTCCACCTCCTGCATGATGTGGGTGCTGAGCAGTACAGTCTTTTTCTTACCGATTTTTTTGATCAGGTTTCGGATGTCTTCGAGCTGGTTGGGGTCGAGGCCGCTGGTGGGCTCGTCGAGGATGAGCACTTCGGGGTCGTGGATCAGTGCCTGGGCGAGGCCCACGCGCTGGCGGTACCCCTTCGAAAGCTCGCCGATGCGCTTGTGGCTCTCGGGGGTGAGGCCCACCGTTTCGATGATGTCTTCCACCTTGGCTTTTCGGTTTTTGGATACAGGGGGTTGTTTTCCGGAAGGTAACCTACATTGCGCCGCACTTTAATGCCGTCGTTGAAGATGTCATATCCCGCCACGCTTACTTTACCATCACTCGGCGGCAGGTAGCAGGTGATGATTTTCATCATGGTGGATTTCCCGGCGCCGTTCGGGCCCAGGAAGCCCACTACTTCTCCGCGTTTGGCCGAGAAACTCACATCTTTCAGCGCGGCTTGCTTTCCGTAATACTTGGTGACGTTTTTAACTTCTATCGACAAGGGATTGTGTTTATTCGTGTACCGCGAATTTAGGCAAATCCGCCGGCATCGGGTCATTTTTTGCCTTGTCCCACCCTACTTGTATTAACTTCGCAACGGAAATTATGCAAAGAGCACGCGTCATCAAAAGCACGGGAAGCTGGTACACTGCCGTCACCGAAGCGGGCGAACACCTCGAGTGCCGCGCGCGCGGAAAGCTCAGGCAATCGGGCTCCCGTTCCACCAATCCCGTGGCCGTGGGCGACTGGGTGGAAGTGGAAGGGCAGGAGGGCGAATGGGCCATTTCCAAGGTGCAGGCCCGCGCCAATTACATCGTGCGCAAGTCGGTGAACCTCTCCAAGGAGAGCCACATCATCGCTTCCAATCTCGACCGCGCCATCCTTGTGGCCACCATGCGCGAGCCGGTCACTTTCCCCGTTTTCATCGACCGGTTTTGTGTGGCGGCGGAGGCATTTCACATCCCCGTGATGATCGTTTTTAACAAGGTAGACCTGCTGAACGGCGAGGAGCGCCAACTGCTCGAGGAGTTCATGTCGGTGTACCGCGAGCTGGATTACGAAACCCTGGTCTGCTCGGCCACTACGGGCGAGGGGATTGAGGAGCTGCGCGGCATCCTTTCCGGAAAAGTCAGCCTTCTCAGCGGCCACTCGGGGGTCGGGAAGTCAAGCCTCATCAATGCGGTGGAGCCCGATTTCGATATCCGCATCGGCGAGGTGTCCGACGTGCACCGCACCGGGAAGCACACCACCACCTTTGCCGAAATGCACCAGCTCTCTGCCGACACCTATATCGTCGATACCCCGGGCATCCGCGGCTTCGGTCTTACGGATATGCCGCGCGATGAGCTGGCCGGGTATTTTCCCGAAATGAGGGCCCTGCTTTCCGAATGCAAATTTTACAACTGCAGGCACCTCACCGAACCGGGCTGCGCTGTTAAGAAAGGCGTGGAAACCGGCCTTGTCGCCGAGACCCGCTACAAAAGCTACCTGAATATGTACGATAATGACAACGAAGAAAACTACCGATCATGAGGGCAGTGATTCAA
>JAIVHQ010000135.1 GCA_020200995.1 Flavobacteriales bacterium | reverse complement strand
GCCCGAAGAGTGATGAAATATACAAATTTCATCTCGGGTTACTCCTCCAGAATTACAAAAGTGGTGCGCCTGTTGACCGCGTGCTGCTCTTCTGTGCATTTAACACCGTCGGTGCATTCGTTGACCAATACCGACTCACCGAGACCGCGGGTTTTCATGCGGTTCTCCGAAATGTTTTTTCCTGTGAGGTATTCCTTTACCGAGTTTGCACGACGCTTGCTGAGCAATATGTTGTATTCTGCACTGCCCCGTGAATCGGTGTAGGACCGAATTTCAATTATCACATCGGGATTTTGACGCATGTAACGCGTCAACATATCAAGCGAGCGCCGACTTTCATCCATCAGGTAATAACTGTTGAAGCGGTAATAAATATGAGGCACGGTAAATTCGCGCCGCTCGTCGGGGGCTTCCGCAATTTCATCGCTGCTCACCAAAGGTCCGGTAAGGTCTACCATGTATTTTGCGGTATCCAACTTCACCCCTTCCACCAATCCGTCTCTCTCGGGTGCGTCAGCAAAGAGTTCCTCGGGCAGGTGGTCGGGAAATTCCATGATGTAGCGGTCGAATGCGGGAATGTCACGGAAATTGAAGCTGCCGTCCTTGGTGGTAAAACCTTCGGTAAGGAAATTTTCCTCGGGGTCGTAGACCTTCACGGCGAGAGGTTTGCTCACTTCGGAGCTCACTGATTGGCCTGAAAGTGTGAGGGTGGCAATCTGAGACCATCAGCCTGGATTGGGGAGCGAGGGTATCGGCAAGGAGGCGGAGATCGTATCGCGTTTTAGGCTTCAGCTTTGTCATGTTCAGCGCTCCGTTGGCATTAACATATACAGTGTCGACAAGTGTGCCATCAAGATCTGTGAGGCGCATAGGTGTAGCTTCACTTAAACCGAAGTCAGAGATCTGCCCGCGGTACATGTCTGCCGTAGGTGCTGCCGGTGGGGCAACTTTTCGCGGTTTTTCATCCACGGCTCCGTAGTTGTCGTAGAGCATATATTCGAACCTGAATGAGCGCTCATCAAAAGGGCGGACGGTTTGAGACGTGTCGCCGCTTGCCCCCAGGAGCACGAGGCGGTCAGCGGGCTCCAGGCTTCCTTCGGTCAATGTGAGAGCGTATACATTTTTACTCTTCAGCCCTTCCAGGCGGATGAATCCGTCTTCATCCATTTCGGCGGTCTTATCTCCGCTGTCGTGCTCCAATATCACGTCCGCCGGCATCACGGCTGTTTCGCTGACCACAGCTGCATATACTTCAGGCACTTCCACTTCCTCAGCACGCATCCAGTCTGCTGCAGGAACTGCCCTGGTATATGAGAAAGAATTGGATCCGACGGGCGCAATGGTTTGAACCAATTCGCCCGTATCGCCAATGATATCAATTTCGTGTATGCCGTCAATCCCTTCCGTTTCGATGGTATATTTTCGACCCTGATAGAGGCCCTCAAAAGCAAACTCACCGTCTTCATCCGTTTTCATTTTACCCAAAGTCACGCCTTCTCCCGATTTGAGCGTTACAGATGCCTCAGAATAGTCTTCGGTATCGTCATCGGATACCACCTTACCCTTGAGGTCGTAGGCCATCTCGTAAATATCATCTTCATCCATTTGCCCTGCGCTGTAGTCTTCAGGCCGGAGCAACTCGACCCTCAGTGAACCATCGGCGGAACGCTCATAGGTGTCCGCTACACTTCCATCGTCGTTGAGCACTTGCAGGGCCAGTCCTTCTGTGTCTACTCCGAGCAAGTCCAAGGTGTAAACTTCTGCAGAGGTGAGCCCCGCAAGTGAGATGATTCCCTCGGTATCCACATATACCTCTTTGGCTTTTTTGCCGCGACCATCGGTGATGGTTACCAAAGTTCCCGCTTTTATATCTCTACCGACAAATCTGGCAGATCGCTTCTCGTGGACGATGCGATCCGGATAGTACTCCATTCGGTAAATGTCGTCGCCGCCTGCACCTTCAGTGCGGTTGGAGGCCAGAAAACCCCTGTTGTAATCAGCAAGTGCAATGGAAAAATCGTCGCGTGCCGAATTGATGGGGTGGCGAAGGTTGGTCACCTGCCTGAATTTGAGCATTTCACTCGCGTAATAAATGTCGAGACCACCGTAGCCCATGTCTCTTCGATCAGATGAAAAGAACAGCCTTCCCTCTCTGTAATGCGGAAACACTTCATTGCCCGGGGTATTGACAGCAGAACCGAGGTTTACCGGAAAGGCCCACTGGTCGTCCACGCGGTCGCAGTACCAGATGTCCATGCCCCCGTTGCCGCCGGGCCTGTCGCTGGTGAAATACATTCTGGTGCCTGTTTCGTCAAATGCCGGGTGCCCGGTGTTGTACGATTGATTGAACCTGAACGGCAAAGGTTCTTCTCCTTTCTTGAGGTCAATAAAATAAATCCCGAGCTGCGAAGTCTCCACCGGCGCGTCAATGTCACGCATTGTGACTGCGTGAAGGGGGGTACCGGGCCACGGTGACAAGGGGCCATCGTGGTCGTAGTACTTCCTGTTTTTCACGAGCATTGAGGGCTTTTTCACCTCGCCCCGTTCTTCGTTGAAGACGGTTTTGTAGATGAGGTGAATGTTTTGGCCCGAATACGACGCCGGAAAAATGGCCTGCATGCTGTTGATATCGGTCACAAACCACAGCGAGCCGTCTGCGGCGGCGTGCGGAGCATACTCATTGTAAGGGGTATTGATACCGGCGATATTTTCCAGCTTGGTTCCCGTCTCCAGGGTATCCCAGGCAGCCAGGTCGGCCACTTTATTGAACCAAAGGTAAGACCGCGGGTCAGATTGGTCTTGCGAAATCAGTCGGGCCGCGTTGAGGTATGCCTCACCGAAGTCTTCGACAGCTATCAGTACATCGATGTAAAAACGCGTTTTTTCAGGCGAGTTTTCAAACTGCTCCTGAATGAGTTCCATCACTTCCCGCGCCTCATCGTAATCGTGCATTCTATAGTAGCATTGAGCGAGGAGGTATCCCGATTTGGGGTCGGGCTTTTTACCGAAAAAATCCCTTTTCAAAACTTTTGCCGCAGCATCATTTCGCCCTTCATCGATAAGGCGCTCCGCCTTTTTTACCTGACCAAATGAATCGGCAGGCATTGCAGAAAGAGCGAGAGCAACAGCGGCTAAAACAAAAAAATTGAGAAATGAATGGTTGTTTTTCACGGCGGTATGGTTAGTCATTGATTTCATAAATTTTAAATTCCGTTCTTCTGTTCACGGCGTGTTCCTCCTCACTGCAGTCTGTACCATCCCGGCAGTGGTTGCGCAATTGGCTTTCTCCGTAGCCCTTTCCGGAAATACGGTGAGGCTCAATGCCCCGCCCTGTGAGGTAAGCCACCACTGAAGCCATACGCTCGCGAGATAGTTTTAAGTTGTAGTCCGCATTGCCGCGTGAGTCGGTATGGCCGGCGAGTTCTACCCTGATCTTCGGATTGTTTTCCATCAGCACAAGTAATTTCTGCAATGATACCATTCCGCGCTCAGTGAGCGTGGACTTATTAAGCTCAAAATACACATCAGGCAAATCGATCTCAGTGCCTGTTTCGACCTTCACCTTTTCCTTTCTTTCGTTGGTGAGGGTCACCGATTTTACTTCGGGCGCCAGCCTCACATAAACAAACCCCCCGTCGGGATCGGGAACAATGGTTTGCAAAATCCGCCCGGTACCGTCGAGCACGAGAATCACGTCGTCTGCGCGAACATTTTCAGCCGTAATGGTATAAGCGTCGTCGGGGCTTACGGATTCAAACTTAAACATGCCATCCTCTTTGGTGTAGACCTCAGCCACTTCTTCGCCCTCAGAATCCTGAAGAACGATTCGAACACCTTTCGGCTTCGCTTCATTTCCGGAAAGGTACTGCCCTGTGATGCTGATATCAAGGATGCTCGTGTCCTCCACATAC